>JAAETH010000389.1 GCA_024228575.1 Actinomycetes bacterium | reverse complement strand
GTGCGGTGGCAGGTGGCCTGTTCGTAGGCATAGGCGATCCGAAGCAAGGTCGATTCGCTCCAGGCACGGCCGAAGAACGAGATCCCGACCGGAAGCCCGCGGACGTCGCCCATGGGAACCGAGATGTTGGGATAGCCCGCCACCGCTGCCTCTCGACGATGAAGGCATCCGCATCCGGCGTCGAACCCTCGAGAGCTAGCGAGCCCGCTGTAGTCGTCAGGCCGTCAGCGGTGTCGATGTTGTCCTTCAACACCACAGGCACCCCGCGGCGCAGGCTCTCGCACGGTTGTCGGATGCAGATGGTTGAAACCTGCGGGAAACCGGTGCGTGTCGGTGGGAGTATGGGCGAGATGACGATCGAGGCCGAGCCCGTGTCCGATGCCCAGCGGGCACATGCAGCGACCTTCCGACGGTTGCACTCCCAATCGTAAGGACGAGCAGACAGAGCGAGATCTCGACGGCTACGTAGGCAGGAGGCCAGTGCGACGCAACTCATCAATCGTTTGGTCTGGGACGCCCAGTACGTCAAGGTGTACGACCGAATCGCCGCCAGGACCATCGATGACCTCGACTACGCGGGCCAGGAAGGGCTCGACCGGATCGCCGGCCACGATGATCGAACCGGGCCGGACCCGCTCGGGTTCATCGGCGTCGCTCAGAAAGGCCCACACCCAGCCGGTCTCGTCAACCTGGTTCACATCCGCGGGAAGGGTCACGGCCACAGCGTCTCGCTCGCTCATGATCGTCTCCTCTCGTGATACGGGTTCGGCCTGGTTGGACCCAAGACGGAGATCAGCCTCTTGGCTTGCTCATCAGTGCAGGAGCCGAGCGCCACGCTGTAGTGAGGTACCGAGAAGGTCGGCAACAGGTCGAATCCGGCTGCCAACAACTCACCCACAGGCACGGCGGCGTAGCTGTGACGGGTCAGGAGGCGCTGACCGGACAGAATCGCTTCGACATCCCAGCCTTCTATCGTCACCTCGGCCGAAATCGCGACGAGTGGACTCCCGCTCAGTGAGTAGCGACGACGGGTGGCGTCGGCGTTTCGCAGAAGGCCCCGACTGTCAGCGGCCAACCACGGATCGGGCAGCCTGGGACACCCAAGCCGGGGGCGCCTCCACAAGGCGTTTCAGTCCTCGCTGTAGCCGGGGTGGGTCACATATGTGCCACCGTCGGTGTACGCCGGCACGTGGGCCATCGAACCTGTCATGCCACGAAGCAGCGTCGCCATTGTCGCCTCCAACTCGGAGTCGAACTGGGTCTGGCCGTTGAGCTCGAGGCGGTGCGTCGAGCCACCTTTCCTTGCTTCGATCGTGGACGACCCCAGCACCATGAAGGCATTGTCGTTCTGGGCTTCGAAGTCGCCCCGATCGAGGTACAGCCTTGGCTTGTCCTTGTATGGCGAGCCAGACGTGGGACATGCGGTTTCACAGTTGCCGCACTCGTTGCAGAAGTCGGTGAGGACCGCGATCTGCAGATTCTGGCTGGCCACGGTCGAGTCGGCCGGGTCCATCTCGTAGGTCATCAACGCCATGTTCGGGCAGACGCCTACGCACAGGCTGCAGATCTCATGGCAGCCAAGACACCGCGACGCCTCGGCCATAGCCTCTTCTGGCGTGTAGGCAAGCACGGTTTCGTCGAACCCATCTCGTTGGTCGAGCGGGCTGAACTGGATTTCGGTCCGATACTCGCGGCGGGCCCTGCGCAACATCATCTCCTGCACATCGACCGCTGCGGGAGCCGGTCCGGCGACAGCGGCACCATCCCCGGCGTGCTTCGCGATGATGGCAGCGGCGATCCGCTTGCCGTCTGCGGCGGCCTTGACGACAGACGAAGGTCCACCGGCCGCGACATCTCCGCCTGCATAGATCCCGGGAATGGACGACTCGTGGGTGTCGGGATCGACGTCGATGGAACCCCACCTGGTCAGCTCGGGAACATCGTCTCCGAAGAAGTCCAGCACCGATTGCTGGCTGATCGCCAACAACAGCGTGTCAAGCTCGATATCAAAATCGGAGTCGGGCACATTGAACGGAATCCGCCGGCCCGAACTGTCTCGCTCGCCCCGGTACTCGGTGCGGGCACACACCAACGTGGTCAGTCGACCGTCCTCTACCTTCAGCGCCGAAGGCACGGCCAGTTCGACGATGTCGATGCCTTCGTCGATGCTGGCGTGGATCTCCTCGGGGTCCGCAGGCATCTGATCGATGGTGCGCCGATAGATCAGGCTGACTTCGTTCTCACCCACACGATTTGCCGACCGGATACAGTCCATTGCGGTGTCGCCCGCACCGACCACGCCGACCCTGGGCCCGATCTGCATCGGGTTGCCCTCGCGCACCGACCGCAGGAACGCGATGCCATCAACTATGCCCTCGGCCTCCTCGCCCGGCAGGTTCAGCTGCTTGGCCAGCTGAGCACCTACGGCGACGATGACATCGGAGTACCCGTCGGACCGAAGGTCTTCGATGGTGAAATCGACACCGGCCTTGTGGCCGTAGCGGATCTCGACGCCAAGCTCCTCGAGGATCGCCACGTCCTGGTCGATCTCGCTTCGAGGCAGGCGGTAGCTGGGAATGGCACCACCGGTCATGCCTCCCGAGTAGGCGTGAGCCTCGAAGACGGTGACATCAAACCCGGCGTAGGCCAGCGATTGGGCGGCCGCTATGCCGGCCGGTCCCGCTCCGATGATCGCGACCCGGCCCGGTGTGGCATCGGGCTTCTCGCCGATCATCACAGGCTGGCCCTCGTGGCTCATGATGAACCGCTTCATGTGGCGAATGGCGAGCGGCTGGTCCAGGTGGGTTCGGATGCAGGTGTTCTCGCAGAGGTGATCGCAGACCCGCCCGAGGATGGTGGGCACGGGGTTGTCTTCGCGAACCAGCTCGATCGCCGCAGCGAAGTCGCCATCGCGAACGGCGCTCATGTAATGCGGGACCTTCTGGTTGACCGGGCACTCGTCGGTGCACGGCGCCTCGATGCAGTCGAAGTGCTCGAGGCTGCGCTGGGTCTTGGAGCGGTCCATACGGAACGACTGTTTGTTGTAGCGCCAGTCCTTCCGAACATCCTGCCCGTACTGGCGGAGATTCACCCGGGTCAGGGCCTTGACGGCCAGATCGACAATGATGGCCGCCCGCTCCTCATCAAAACCAGCCCCGATCGCCCACTCGTCGATGACCTCGACCATCGGCCGGTCGCCCACATCTGGGGTCAATGTCGCCTGAAGCGAGTCGCACTGCTCGCGGGACATGTCCAGACCACTGTCGTTTGTGGCCGCGTTCCACAACGAGAGACCGAACCACTCGAAACTCGCCTGCCGGGTAGCGGACTTGGCGATGAAGTCGGTCGTGTCGACCGCCGACACCTCGTCCATGGCCGCGTCGAGATTCTCCATGTACTGAAGCATGCGGAGGTATCCGCCGTGCTTGAGAAGATCGGAGCAAACGGTGATGGTCTTCGTGCCGGACCGGATGAGGTCGGCGACGTTGAAGCAGTCGGCACCACCGGCGAACGACATCATCAGGTCGCCGCGGAACTCCTCGGACAGCATCGACGCGAGGTTGGCGGTGATCGCATGTAGGGGGCGACCCGACAGATACATCATGTCGGCGCCCTCGAACACCGTCCTCCAGTTCTCGACTTCGAGGGTGTTGCTGAGCTTGACCCCGAAGGTCAGCTCGCGGCTGTTGGCCACCCGCCGCAGGTTGTGGAGCATCGGGACTGCGTCGACGTACTTCAGGTCGTGCCCGAATGCCTCGTCGGGCACCGGCACGTCGTCGAAGCCGAGGTCATCGTTGAGGATGGTCCTCACCCGATCGGGCCCGATCAGCGTGGGATTGCACTTGACCGAGGTATGAAGGCCCCGCTCCTCGAGAAGGTAAAGCGAGATCTTCTCGATCTCGTCGGGCGGGCACCCGTGCATGGTGGACAAGGTGATGGTGTCGGACATCTGTGTCGAGATGTCCAGATCACGCACCTCGGGGTACCTGTTCGCCACGATGTCGATGTAGTCGGGCAGATACTCCGAAGCGTCGGCCATGGAGTCGAAGAACCACTGGACGTTTGGCTTCTGCATGCCCTCGAGGTTGTATCCAACGCTCATGTTGAAGACCACACCAGGCCGCTCGCCGTGCCAACCGAACTTGTGATGGAGCGCATGGATCAGCACCCACGCCCGCAGGTACTCGTCGAACGATTCGTAGACCTTGAGCTCCTGGGACCACTCGACGTTGTAACCCTCGTCCTGGACGTCGATACACGGCTTCGAGATGTCGAGTTCGTCGAGGGTCTGGATCGTCTTCAGCTCGATGAGTCGGGCACCCACCAGCCACGACACGATGATGTTCTGCGCCATCTGCGTGTGCGGACCGGCCGCGACTCCGAAGGGCGTGTCCAGCTCTACTCCGTATTTGGAGGTGCGGAAGCGGTGACCAGGATCGGGCACAAAAAAGGCCGACCGTGGGACTCCGAACAGGGCGTCCTTGCCCTCGAGTTCGTCGAACACCCAGTCGGTCAGCTGTTCCATGGAGAGCGGTCGGAATTGATCTGACACCGGTACCTCTTATCCCTCGGACCTGTCAGAGTCGGATCCGCCCTCTCAGGGGAGGTATCTCGACTGCATCCTCACGAATCGTCGATTCGTCGAGGTCGACTCTTCCGAATTCAACAATCTGTCAATGAAGCCAGACTAGCCCAGGATCATTGAGCCAGATCACGATCTCTTGAACCGTGGAATCGCTGGCCGCGCCAACCTTCGGGTTCGCCTGCCTCAAGCATAATCTGCACCTTCCGGGCCATGGCAAACCAACACGTCCACACCGAGCGAGTGCGACGAGACCAGGGGCTCGGCCTGGTGATCGGCTTCGTGCGTGGGAATAGTCATGATCCCTGCCGGTGGCGCCGAGGAGGGGTCCTCCCATGCTCAGGGTGTGCTGCTGGCGACCCTCAGCTATGGCTTCGCTATCAATAT
>JAAETH010000388.1 GCA_024228575.1 Actinomycetes bacterium | reverse complement strand
GTTGGTCGCACACATGAGATCGTCGTTGCCCACAGACGAGCACCGGGTCGTGGTGCGCGTGAGGCTCACATCGATGTCCGCGTCGACCGGGACCTTCTGCAGGTCGAGATCGAGCACTGCGGGGCGCGCCAGGAGCGGCCAACGGTCGGGCAGATCGCGGGGAAGGGCGGCCCTGGCTTCGGGCGGGCTCGAGACCGACCTCGCGCCGACTGGCGACGGCGGCGGGGGCGAGGCGGGAACCGATCGCAGGTCGACCAACTCCGAACGTTGTCCACCACCCGGCTCCTCGACCATCACGATGACCTGGCTGTCGGTCAGGTACCGGACCACGGTGGCCTTCGTGCCGTCGGGGCCGACGATCGACTGCAGGCCCGAACCGTCGTTGGTCAGGTGGATCACCACAGGAACGTCGGAGTCGACGAACAGCTCGCCGCGGGAGGGGGCGAACGTGTTCCCGGTTCTGGTTCCGTACCATGCGACACGTCGTGCACCGGCAGCGTTCGGCTCGAACTCTGTCACCCAGAGCAGGCTGGATGTGGTGTCGGAGTTGACCCATGTCGCGGCTGGCAAGACCGGAACGTGGGGCATCGGTGCCACACCGACGATGGCGGTGTCGGGCGGGTTGGCGCCGAGGCTGCCGAGGAACTCGAGATCCGAGAAGTTGAAGATGCCGCCATCGGAAGCGACCATCAGGTAGCCGTTGCCGTAGGGCACCATGCCGTTGACGGGCTGGTTCAGCGTCACACCGGGAAGCACCCCGGGGATGGACCCTCTGAACGCTGAATCGCCGAAGGCGAAGATGCCGCCATCGGATGCGACCATCCAATAGCCGAGATTGGAGGGAGACGTCGACACACCGACGACCGGCTTGTCGAGTCTGGTGCCGGGGGGAAGGATCCCTGGGATCGAACCCCTGAACACCGCGTCGCCGAAAGCGAACACGCCACCGTCGCCACCGACCATCAGGTAGCCGCCGCCGGTGGGTGTGGCCGACGAGCCGACGATCGGTCCGTCGAGCGTCAGGTGGGTGAGGTCTCCGAATTGGCGGGCATCGCCGCGAACGATGACCCGCCCGCTGTCGGTGAACAGCCACAGTCCCTGTCCGCTGGGCGTGGTTGCTGCCGTGGTTACGGTCTCTCCGTCGGGAATCTCCGCGTAGGCCGATTCGAAGGTGGGCGCGTCGCCATATGCGGCGACTCCACCGAACTTGCTGACGATCCAGTAGCCGCCGGCCGTGACGGTGGGAACCAGGGCTACGGCACTTGCGGTCCAGTCCGCGTTGCCGAAGTGCTGAGATCCTCCGAAGTTGTAGACGGTGCCGTCCTTCTCGAGCATCCAGTACCCGGAGCTGGTCGGAGACGTCTGTGCGAGCAGTTCGGGCGTGGCGCTCGCTGGCCGTGAGGTGGGGATGGGAGCCATGACGGCGCACACGACTGCAATCACCAACAACGATGTTCTGAGCCTCCACTGCGACATCGACCTGCCTCCTCGCTCTATCCCCTACGCGTGAACCGACGTGCGGAGTTGTGAATCCGCGAGGAACACTTCACTCCGCAACCGTCTGAATGCGTAAGGTGACATCCAGAGTTCGCTCTCGCAGGAGGAGAGGCCGTGGAGAGGATCTGGGCCGGTCCTCAGCCCGTGGGCGGTGGGGTCCTACTCGAACGCGATCGCGAGATGGGTCTGATTCTCGAGGCGCTGGAAACCACCGGCCACGGCGCCGGGAGCCTCGTGATGATCCACGGCGAGGCAGGCATTGGAAAGACCCACCTCGCCGCTGAGGCTGCGCGCCGGGCGGCAAGCCTGGGTCTTGGTGTCGGGTGGGTCCGCTGCTGGGACGGACCTGGTGGGTCGAGCCTCTGGCCCTGGGAACAGGTGCTCGCCCAGGTAGCGCCCCATCTCGCCGACGAGATCGTCGCATCGAGCGACATCGAAGGTCTGAAACACCTCGATTCGGCCGGCAGGTTCCGGCTGTTCGACCGGATAGCGGGCGGCCTGCATGCGGTCGCACGAGAACAGCCCTTGCTCCTCGTCTTCGACGACGTGCAGTGGGCGGACGACGCCACGCTCGATCTGCTCAGGTTCCTGAGTCGTGAGATCCGGGGCTGGCCGATCGTGTGCCTCGCCACACACCGGCCCCTGACCGATCCGGAGAGGAGCACAGCCCGCCTCATCGGATCGTTGACGAGGGAGGGTTCACACTTCGAACTCGTCGCTCTCAGCCGGGGTGGTTCGCGAGGCCTTGTCCATCACGTGCTCGGCGAGATCAGGGCTGTGTCCGCCAAGGAGATAGACGAGATCCACGAGGCGTCGGGCGGAAACCCATTCTTCGTCGGCGAACTGGCGCGCCTTCTCCTCGTCGACGCGCCGGGGACGACGCGTTCGATCCCGCTCGCCGCGGGAGAGTTGATTTCGCAGCGGCTCGAGCCGCTGGATGCAAGGGCGGTACGTCTGCTCCAGCTCGCTGCGGTGATCGGCCGTGACGGCTCGGTCGAGCAACTGGCGCGCACGGCTGGTGTTGCAGCAGCAGAGCTGCAGTCGGACCTGCGTCCTGCCGTCGATGCTGAGCTTCTCTCGCTCGACCGATCCGGCTGGCGGTTCCACCACGATCTGGTTCGTGAGGCCTTGTACGAGCAGGTGGAGACCACTCGCCGCCGCGAGTTGCACTGCGATATCGCCCGTTCCCTGGAGGCCGACCCGCTGGGCGCCCCGATCGCTGTCATCGCTCACCATTGGGGCGGAGCCGGCAATCTCGCTGACGGCGAACACCTGCGGCGCGTCGCCCTGATGGCTGCGGCCGACGCAGAGTCTCGCCGAGTGTTCGATGAGGTCGTCGAGCACCTCGAATTGGTCCTCGGAGCCGACCCCAGGCCGCGCGGCCGCGAACTCGGCGATCTCCTCGTGCGGCTCGGGTCATCTGCGGTGGTGGCGGGAGCCACCGATCGTGCGAGGAATGCTCTCGAACGAGCCGCTGCGATCGCCGCGGAAATCGGCGACCCGATACTCCTCGCCCGAGCCTCGCTGGCGTATCCGCCCGGGTTCGAGGCAATCGAGGCCGGACCGCCGACACCCGACGACCGTCAGGTCGACATGCTTCGGGCTTCGCTGGAGTCTCTTCCACCCGGCCACGAGGGTGTCCGGTGCCGACTCGAGGCGGGGTTGGCACGGGCCATCTACTGGCGCAGCTCCGGACGGGTCAGATCCGACGATTGGGAAGCGACCACGTCCGAGCGTCATCGGCTGACAGACCGGGCCCTCGAGCGAGCGCGGTCGCTGAACGATCCGGGATTGATCGCCTACTGCATTCTTGCGAGGCTCTACGCCTGCTGGGGACCGGACAGCGTCGACGAGCGACCGTCGCTCATCGAGGAACTGTTCGGTCTGGCCGATGGATCCGACGACCTCGAGCTCCTCGCACACGCGAGCGCCTGGAGCATCGGCGAGTCGTTTTCGCGGTGGCGCCTGGAGCAGGCCTACGGTGACCTCGATCGCTTCGACGAGATCGCTCATCGCCTCCGCCAGCCGTTGTACGACTGGATGTCGCTGAAGTGGCGGGCATGTATGGCCGCCCTCGAGGGCCGGATGGACGAAGCCGACGCTCTGGCGATCGCAGCCGTCGAGGCAGGCGTCGATGCGATAGGGCCCGACATGGCCATGGACTTCTACGGAGCCCAGCTCTCGCACATCCGCTACCAGCAGGGAAGGCTGGACGAGCTGCTTCCGGCACTGGAGGATCTGTCGCACGACCGACCCCAGGTGCCGGCGTGGCGGTTTGCTCTCGTGTCCTCATACGCCATGACCGGGCGTCTCGACGAGTCGGCGGCTCACTTCGCCTGGGCGGCACACGACGAATTCGCCGTGGTGCCGCGCGACCTCAACTACGTGATCTCGCTCGCCAACCTCAGCGCATATCCGCTGCTCGCGGGCGATGGTGATGCAGCGCGTCGGCTGTACGAGGTGTTGTCGCCTTTCTCGGGTCACGCATCGAGCCATGGGCTCGGATCAGCGCACTGGGGGACCGTCGACAGGCTGCTCGGACTGCTCGCCGGCCAGATGGGTCGACCCGATCTGTGCCTTCACCACCTCGAGTCGGCCTACCGCCAGACGAGATCTCCGCGCACCGTGTACGGCTGGGTGGCCGAAGTGGATCTCGGGCGAGCGTTGAAGGAGTCCACCGATCCGTCCGAACGAGCGAGAGGCGACGAACTTCTCCGGTCGGGACGATCGCTGTTGTCGGGGCTCGGCCTCGCCGATTGGCTCAGCCTGCTGGAGAGGTTCCACGACCAGCGTCTCCCGCTCGGCGTGACGAGCGCGACGTTGTGCCGTGACGGGATCGGCTGGCGGGTCGGGATCGGTGCCGATTCACCCGTTCTCGTGGCGGATCGCAACGGCATGAGATACCTCCACAGCCTGATCGGGTCACCGGGCGAGTTCATCGACGTGCTCGACCTCGAGCTCGTCTTCGATTCCGAACCGAGATCCGGCACCGACGGCACCAATTCGATCGACTCGGCGTTACACCAGGACCTCATCGACCACGAGGCCCGCTCCCGATATCGGGGACGAATCCGCGAGCTCGAGGGCGACATCGAGCGAGCACGCCGCCACCACGACGAGGGCAGGCAGGCCCTTGCCGAAGCCGAGCTCGATCGCCTGGTCCACGAGCTGGTGCAGGCGACGGGGTTTGGTGGCCGCGACAGGGGAATGGTGAGGGAGGCCGAGCGGGCCAGGGTCAGGGTCACCAAGGCCATACGCAGTGCGATTCGCCAGCTCGAAGCCGATGCACCCGCCGTGGCCGGACACCTGCGGTCGACGATCTCGACAGGTCGGTTCTGTCGTTATCAACCCGCCGCAGCCACACCCGTGGTCTGGGAGCTCGGCTAGGTGATGTCGTGCTCCAGCGCGTAGCGCATGAGTTCCTGCTTCTTCGAGAGGTGGAGCTTGTCGAGGATGTTGCGGGTGTGGTTCTCGACCGTCTTCGGTGAGATGAACAAGGCCTCGCCGATCTCCTTGTAACTCAACCCCTTCGCCACGTGGCGAAGAACCTCGCGCTCGCGGTCGCTGAGCCCCTTCTCGACACCTCCCGACTTCGTGAGCCGTCTGAACTCGCTCAGCACCAGGCTGGCGAGTGAAGGGGAGAATACGGGCTCGCCCGCCGCGGCCCTGGTGAGAGCCTCGCGCAGCTGGTCGGGACCGGTCGACTTCGTGAGGTACCCGACGGCCCCCGCTGCGACGGCGTCCAGGACATCGCGTTCGGCCTCCGAGACGGTGAGTATCACGACCTTGGTCGACTCGCCGCACTCGGCAGCCACACGCAGTCCACCGCCCTCTGGCATGTGGAGGTCGCACAGCACGACGTCGGGTCGGGTCGCAGCCACGACCTCGATCGCCTGTGCGGCGTCCGCTGCCTCCCCGACCACATCGAAGGTGTCTCCGAGATCGGACCGTAAGCCCGAGACCCAGATCGGGTGATCGTCTGCGACCACGACCCTGATCATGGGATCCACAGTTCTACCTCCGACCCTGATCCTGGAGACGAGATCATCGACACCCGACCGCCTGCGCCTTCCACACGCTGCACGATCGAACTCGCCACTCCACGGCCGGCCTTCGACGCCAGCGCCGGGTCGAACCCGCAACCGTTGTCGGATACCGAGAAGTAGACCTTGTCGTCCTCTGGTTCTGCGAACACGGAGATCCTGTCGGCACCCGAGTGCTTCGCTGCATTGGTCAGCGCTTCTCCGATAGCGCCGATGATCGCTTCTACGACCTCGGAAGGTCTGTCGGGTAGGTCGTCGGCGATGGCGACGGAGACGTCGATGCCGTGCCGGCGCGAGACCGTGTCGACCGTCGAGCGCAAGGCAGCGGAGAGGTTCGTCGTCACCGTTGTTGGTCCGTCGGCGATGAAGGCGCGAAGGTCTCGCTCCTGATCGCGGGCCAGACCGCGCAGATCGTCGTCGGTCGATCGGCGCTGGATTACCGCCAGCGTTTGGAGCACACCGTCGTGGAGCACGCGCCCCATCTCCTCGCGGGCACGAGCCGTTGAGATCTCGACTTCGGCCCTTCTCAACACACGAACGACAGCGGAAGCCGACAGAGCTGCCAGCACCAGGAGCGCCGCTTTGGATGCCGCTGAGACCGACCAGTCGTTCTCGCCTCGAAGAAGCGACTCGCCGATGAAGCTGCACACGGCCAGGGTCACGGCCGAGCCGACCGACCACGCTGTCCCCAGGGCCACCGCCACTGCGATGACACCGGCCGCAGGCCACGCCCAGGCCAACGATTGCTGCCTGCCTGCCTCGTAGACGAGGTCCTCGCCGAGCAGCAACCCTGCGGCAACGACGACCTCGACGACCGCCAGTGAAGAGCGCACCGATCGGGTGAGTGAGGGGTTCGCCGTGAGCGTCGCTGCAACGGTGACCGCACCTGCAACCCCCAGTGCCAAAACCCCCAGCCAGAACCGCTCGGCGAGATGACGCTCGGCGGCCAGCCCGACGCACGCCCAGGCCAGAGCGAACCAGCGGAAAGCGACCAATCCGCGAGCCATGCCCACATCCAGCGCAGCCACCCGTCCGTCCACGACCTTCCACGGTAGGGCTCAAGGGGCCTCGGAGCGAGCCTCGTGTGGTTCGCGCGGGTTCTTGCGGTCCGATAGTTCGATGAGAGCAGCTGCGGTCAGTGCTGTGGATCCTCCAACCACCAACCAGCCCCAGACAGCGTGGCCGACCGATGAGGCCATCGCCTCGTAGCTCGCAGCGGCCACGGCGATCGACCCGCCGATGACGAGTGGTGGGGTGCGGCCCGAGAGTGCGCCCCATCCCGCCACCGCAAGGGCGAACGCCGACAGGAGCACGAGGTGTATCGGGTTTCCGTCGTCGGCACGCTCGGCGATGGAGATCGACCCGAGGACCAGCAGGGGCCACGAGGCCGACAAGGCGGCGGGTGCTCCGACCCGGGCGAATGCCACCAGACACACGGCGACGGCCGGCAGGGCGTAGAGATCGAACATCTCCACGCTGGCACCACCGAGGGCCAACCACCAGGCGACCAGTAGTGAACCCGCCGCGGCCAATTCGAAACGAATTCCTCCCAGCCTCCAACACATCGCCAGCGCAGCAAGTCCGACGACAGCCACCGATGCGGAGGAGAGGTATGGGAACGGGCCGTATCCGATCGCTAGACCCACCGAGAGTGGAAGCACGAGGAATCCCACCGCCGGAGACATGGGGCCCTGGTGGATCTCCTGCTCGGACGACTTGGCGGTCGAGAGCCACAACAGGCCGATCGAAGCCGCTGCAGCGATTGGCGACGCCGACCACTCGTTCGCATACGCGATAGGGAGGGTCGCCCCGGTGAAGGCCAGAAGAGCGGTGGTCAGATGAAAAGGACCCTTGGCGAAGCTCGCTGCCAGGCCCAGTGCGACCATCACCGCGGCAGCCGAGGTCGGATCGTGGGTCAGGTGCCATATTGTGGCCGTCGACGTCAGAGCGACGCCGGGCACCGCAGGGGCCCACACTTCACCGGCCGCCGACCGCCTGGCGGCCGCGGCGAACCAAGCGAACGAGGTGATGGCCATCGGAACACCCCAGTCGAGAGTGGTGTCGTCCGCCGCGCCGATGACCTCGACGAAGGCCAGGTGGGTGGCGACGACAGTGAAGCCGCCCAGACAGATCGCCGACGCGTTGTCGAGGACGCCCGACAGTGGTTCGGACAGTCGAGCCGATATCGAATCGAGAACCCTTCGCACGGTCGATGCAGCCAACGCCACCTCGAGGGTGGCGACCAGCGTGGTGGCGATGATCAGCTGCTGTGCCTGTGTCGGCTGGACCTGGACGTAGATGTCGATTCCAGCAGTGACCAGCGTGGCGGCGGACAGCAGCCCGACCACCGTCCTTCGTGTTCGGATCGCGACGATCAACAGTGCCGACGACGAGACGAGGCCGACGCCGGCGGCCAGACTCGGGCCGAGTGGTTCGATGAACCCCATGTCGCGCATGGTTCCCATACCCGTGAACACGGCACCTTCGAGCAGTCGGAGGGCCGGAGCCAGTCCGGCCAGGGCGGCCCACGCGGCGCCGATCTCGCGCCTATGGGTCGAAGCACCGGACAACACCGTGGCGAACGCCAGGAGGGCCAGGAGGACAGGTGTGGGTCGGTCGACCGCTGCGGCCAGGCCACACGCAGCCATCACCCCGCCGCCGACAGCGATGAGCTGGTCGACCCACGACGGATGGCGGCGACGAAGGACGCCTGCGGACATGACCGCTGCCGGTCCGGCCGACAGGAGCGCCACCGGCCAACGCGAACCGGCGACGACGGCGACAGCGGCGAAATCGGCCGGGATGAGGGTTGCCAGCAGCACGTCGAGTGCCCTGGCGGTCTCGGGGATCGCTCTGCGAACCAGCGTGGAAACGGCGGCGACCAGCGCAGACGCCGACAGCAGTACGGCCACTCGTGCACCCGGCCCGAGGGCTGGCCAGCGGGCCGACACCAGGTCGACCGCGGCGAGGGTGAGCATGACCACCCCGATGCCGGCGAGCCAACGTGTGCCCCTCACATGGGCGGGGACGGTGGTATTCATCGGTCCTCCTTGGCGAACCGGCCGATGCGCTCGGCGACAGAGTTCGGCGAGATGAGCAGGTGCCACATGGCGACCAGGAGTGCCGTGGCGGTGAATACGAGAGCAGGGCTGCCAGATGCCCATAACTTCAGAGCCGTGGACACGACTGCAGCGATCGCGAGGGTCGAACCCAGCCCGTGGCGCCAGGGGTGTTGACCGCCGAGCAGCGATTGCCTCTCGATCCGTGAGAAGGCGGCGACCAGGCCGGCCAGGATGACGGTGCTGACGGCCATGAGGGGCAGCTTCTGCAACCACCATGCACCGGTGCCGACATCTGCGGTCGGGAGTAGCCCCAGCGGCCATGCGACGAGCCCGGCCAAGATGGCCGCCGTCATGTGCCACAGGTAGACCGACATCGCCACGCCGTTGCCGGCCACGACGGCGACCCACACCTTTCGGCCGGCGCCGTCGCCGGCGAGCCAGCGTGTGACGGTCGGGGCGGCCGCCAGGGCCGTCGCGCTGTAGGCGAGGCCGAACATGACGAGGGCTATCGACGGGGGATGTGTCGGCGAGAAGGTGAGCCCCGGGAAGTGGACCATCGCCACAGGCCACGGGCCGAGAGCGACCAACGCCACGGTGGCTCCCCATGCGCCGGCGGCGATTGCCAGCATCGGTCGAGCCGAAGGCAGCAGCCCGTCACGCCAGGCGAAGCCCATCGTCTGGAACAGGAGCCAACCGAGCACCCAGTTGATCTGGGGTACGAGCGGAACGCCCGAGTAGCGGGCGATCTCGACGGCCACGAACACGCCGATCAGCAGGGTGGGCAGGCCGATCGGGTGCTTGCGGAATCGGGGAAGCATGAAGGGCGCGAGCGCGGTGTCGATCGTGTAGTTGGCCAGGAACCAGAGGGGTATGGCCGCGGCTGTGGCTGCAAGCCCCGCCATGACGCCGAAGCCTGCGGGTACGGCCAACAACAGGGCCGCGAGCCACACGGTGGCCAGACCGATGGCGGGGGCCAACATCCTGCGCAGCCGGGCCGCTATCCACTCGGCGGGATCTCCAGACCGGGAGTTGTGGGCATCGAGCGACATGGCCGAGGCGAACCCGCCCACGACGAAGAACAACGGCATCACCTGGAACAGCCAGGTGATCCACGACATCGACGGTGCGAACTCGAGAGCGTTGCCTGCCTCGATCGACCCGTCGACACCGATCGACACGGCGGCGGCCGCCCAGTGGCCGATGGCCACGGCCAGCATCGCCACAGCTCGGTATGCGTCGACGGCCCTGTTGCGATCTGGGCGAGCGGCACCGGCCAGGTCGGCGGCTGAAGCCTGCGCATGAGAGCCGCGGGACGGCTCCAACTCGCGGCGAGTGGTCGTGGGTTCGGTCATGAACTCCATTGAGACGGAGTGTGGACCTCGAGTCAGTCCTGAAAACCCCCCAAAGTGCCCTGGGGAGAACCCAAAGGGTCAACCCACGTTCAGAGCACTAGGTCGCCCAACCCTTGCTGCGCTCGACCGCCCTCAACCAGTCTGCGTGCAGGGCATCGGCGGCCGAGCGATCGGCTGTCGGCTGAGCCTCGACATCGAGTTGCCAAGCATGGGCCACATCGTCGGTGGAGGACCAGACGTTCTCTGCCAGGCCGGCGAGGAACGCGGCGCCGAGGGCCGTGGTCTCGACTATCTTCGGCCGGGCGACCGGGACGCCGAGCTGATCGGCCTGGAGCTGCAGCAACAGGTCCATCACCGATGCGCCACCATCGACACGCAACCCTGCCACCGGTTGCCCGACCGCCTCGCTCATGGCTGTGACGACATCGCGGGTCTGGTACGCCATCGATTCGACGACGGCGCGCGCTATCTCGGCCCGGCCGGTGCCACGCGTGATGCCGACGATCGTGCCTCTCGCGTACGGATCCCACCAGGGTGCTCCCAGCCCCGCCATGGCCGGGACCATGTAGACGCCGCCGGTGTTGGGGACCGATGCGGCGAGTGGACCGACCTCGGAGGCGTCGTCGATGATCTGGAGGCCGTCGCGCAACCACTGGATCGCTGCGCCGGATATGAACACCGAACCTTCGATCGCGTAGGTGGTCGATCCGTCGGCGAGGGTCCACCCGATGGTGGTCAGCAGGCCCTCCGCCGGCTCTGGGCAGACCGGTCCGACGTTCATCATGATGAATGAGCCGGTGCCGTATGTGTTCTTGACCATGCCGGGCTCGAGGCATGCCTGGCCGAACAGGGCGGCCTGCTGATCGCCGGCCACGCCCGAGATCGGAATGCCGGCGCCGGCCGGGCAGTCGCCGGAGGTGACTCCGAAACGCCCGCTGGAGGGCCGAACCTCCGGCAGAGCAGAGATCGGAACCCCGAGCAAATCACACATCTCGGCGCTCCACTCGAGCCTGGCGATGTCGAAGAGCATCGTTCGGCTCGCGTTGGTCGTGTCGGTGACGAATACCTCGCCGCCGGTCAGCTTGTAGATGACCCAGGCATCGATCGTGCCGAGGGCCAGGTCGGCGTCGGCTTCGACGCCGCCGTGCTGCAGCAGCCACTCGGCCTTGGTGCCGGTGAAGTACGGATCGAGGACCAGGCCAGTCGTGTTACGAACCAGATCGAGGTGGCCGGCGTCGAACAGTTCGTCGCAGCGGCCGGCTGTGCGACGATCCTGCCAAACGATCGCCTTGTGGAGCGGCTTGCCCGTCTTGCGATCCCATGCCACAACCGTTTCGCGCTGGTCGGTGATGCCGATGGTTGCGACCGGTTGATCGATGGTTGTCATCAGCTCGGCGAGGGTCGCCTTGACGGCATCCCAGATCTCTTCGGCATCGTGTTCGACCCAGCCCGGTTGGGGGAAGTACTGGGTGAACTCGCGATAGGAGAGCCCAACAGGAGTACCCGACTCGTCGATGGCGAATGATCTGACACCTGTTGTTCCAGCATCGATTGCTATGACGATGGCCATAATTCTCCTCCGGTGACCTCGTCTGACAGTACCGTCGGTAGGGTCGCGTAGTCGACAGACCGAAGGCCAACCGACGGGAGTGTGTGGTGAGAATCGGTGTCATGACTGGCGGTGGCGACTGCCCTGGTTTGAACGCGGTCATTCGCGCCGTCACGAAGACCGCGACGCGGTCCTTCGGCGACGAGGTCGTTGGTTTCATGGAAGGTTGGCAGGGGGTGATCGAGCGCAACTTCATCGACCTGACCAACTACGACACCTCCGGGCTGATCGACCAGGGCGGAACCATCCTCGGCACCTCCCGGTCGAGTCCGGGCCTATACGACGGTGGCCTCGAAAAGGCCAAGAATTCGATCGAGGAGATGGGACTGCACGCCCTTGTCGTCATCGGCGGTGATGGCACGCTGCGCGCCGCACACGAACTCGAGACCCTCGGCGGCAACGTTGTCGGTATCCCGAAGACCATCGACAACGACATCGCCGGCACCGAGTACACCTTCGGGTTCAACACGGCTGTCCAGATAGCGACCGACCTCATCGACCGGCTTCGAACCACAGCCGAGTCGCACAACCGGGTCATGGTCGTCGAGGTCATGGGGCGTCACGTCGGCCATGTCGCAACCCATGCCGGAATTGCCGGTGGCGCGGAGGTCATCCTCATACCCGAACAGCCCTTCGATATCGAAGAGGTATGCGAGCGGCTCCGCCGTCGCCACGCCACAGGCAGGTACTCATCGATCATCGTCGCTGCAGAAGGGGCGCTCCCCAGGGAGGGAAGTGTCGAATTCGGCGAACCCGAGCGCGACATGTGGGGCAATGTGAAGATCGGGGGTATCGGCGACCTCATCGGCAAGTCGGTCGAGCAGCACACCGGGTTCGAGTCGCGGGTCACCGTTCTCGGTCACGTCCAACGAGGTGGAACGCCGACAGCCTACGACCGGGTGTTGTGCACCCGCTACGGCGTTGCCGCGGTCGAGGCGATTCACGATCGCGAGTTCGGCACCATGGTGGCGTTGACCGGGGACACGATCGCGCGAGTTCGCCTCAACGAAGTCATCGACCACGAGAAGCCGGTGTCCCAGCGCCTCTACGACGTGGCGAGCCACTTCTTTGCGTGAACGTAGCCGCCAGCCTGGTGCCAGTGTTTCGTCTCTGGACGAAAG
This sequence comes from Actinomycetes bacterium, assembly GCA_024228575.1. Classification (GTDB taxonomy): domain Bacteria; phylum Actinomycetota; class Acidimicrobiia; order Acidimicrobiales; family Poriferisodalaceae; genus JAAETH01. Next base: position 17,654 of record JAAETH010000388.1, on the reverse strand, counting down.
GCGTCCGAACCCGAAGGGTTCGCGGCTAGCTTGGTGTGAGTGAGAATTATCGTTGTCGGAGCCGGCGAGGTCGGCTCCTACGTGGCTCATCGTCTCAGCCGTGAAGGAAACGACGTCGTGGTCATCGACCAGTCGCGTCGTAGGCTCCGCGAGATCGACGAGGAGCTGGACGTCCTGACCGTGCTCGGATCTGGCAGCAGTCCTGTCGCTCTGGCCGAAGCCGGTCTCGACAAGGCCGAACTCGTCGCGGCGCTGACAGACAACGACGAGGTGAACCTCCTCGCGTGTATGCAGGCCAGAAGGGCGGGTGTCGAGCGCACGGTAGCGAGACTCGAGTCGCCGGATCTGCGCGGCAGAGCGGGTCTCGACGTCAGACGGACCGTCGGCGTGGGAATGGTCATCGACCCCGATGAGGAGATCGCGGACGAGATCCTTGATCTCATCGCCTTCCTGGGTGCCAGCGACGTCAAGGAGATGGCCGGTGGCGAGATCTTGCTCATCGGTGCCCGACTGGGGGCCGAGGCCCCAGCTGTCGGCCGGCGCATGTCCGACATCGGCAGGGATTACGACCCGAACTGGGAGTTCATCTTCGGCACCGTGACCCGGGGCGGCGAGACCTTCATCGTGCGAGGCGACTACACCCTCGGCGAGGGCGATCTCGTTCGCGTCGTCTGCAAACGCAGGGGCCAGAACGACCTCATGGAACTGCTCGGACTCAAGAAGCAGAGGGTCAGCAGGGTCATGTTGCTCGGTGGAGGGCGAACCGCTTCGAAGGTCGCCAGGGTGCTTTGTCGCAAGGGTGTCGAGGTGGCCATTGTCGAACGCGATTACGAACGTTGCCAGGAGCTTTCAGAACACCTCCCCAACGCACTTGTCCTACACGGCGACATCACCGAGGTCGACCTCCTGGTCGAGGAAGAGGTCGGCAGCTACGACAGCGTCGTTGCCCTCACCGGTGAAGACGATGCCAACATTCTCGCTTGTCTGTTCGCCAAGGCCGAGGGAGCAGACGAGACGATAGCGGTCGTCCACCGTCTCGGGCTGTTGCGGCTGCTCGACCAGATCGGTGTCGACGCAGCGCTGTCACCTCGAACGGTCTCGGCCAACAGTGTGCTGCGCTTCGTGCGTGGCGATGTCGCCGAGGTCGCCACCTTCCTCGAAGGCGACGTCGAGGTGATCGAGCTCGAGGTCCAACCCAACACCGTCGCCATCGGATCATCCATCGCCGACCTCGGCCTGAACCACGAGATCCTCGTCGCTGCCATCCTCCGCGACGGGAAGGCGGAGATCGCCCGCGGACGTTCGGTCCTGCGTGTCCGAGATCACGTCATCGTGTTCGCATCCCCCGAGCTGGTTCCCGAAGTCCATCGGGTATTCGGCTGAGGGGCGGGGCCGACGTCGATGGTGTGGCTTCCGGCACCGGTTGACCGCAGAGCTACGGCGGTCATTCGGTACTCACACGACAAGTTGTTCCGAGGTCGGTATCGGTCCGCGCCGGCACTGACCGTCGGTGTGGTCTGGTTCATGGGAGGGCTGGCCGTCCTGCCCGCCGCCGCTCTCGACTTGGTGACGAAGGGAGACCATCCTCTCAGCTTGTTGCTGGCGTCGGCGATCCTCGTGACCATCGGACTGCCGTTGGTTCTCGCTGTGAGACTCCCGGTGCGGATGAGTACCCAGGGTCTGTTCAGTTCGCTGGTATTCGGTGCACTGGCGATGATGACGGCCGGAGCGGTGGTGCACCTGGCGACCGGGGCTGTCGACTCGGTTGTGGATGCCATCACCGAGGGTGCTGCCGGCGTCAGCACTACGGCGGCCAGCGTCGTCGTCGACCCATCCGAGCTGTCCCGTGGTGAGCAGCTGTTTCGGGCGATGCTGCAATGGGGATCTGGGGTCATGAGCCTGATGGCGATCGTCAAGGTGTTCCCCCGGTTGGGCATCGGTGGACTCCAGGCCGAAGGCGGAGTTGCGACCCGCGCCGCAGCGAGGTTGTCGCCCACAACAGGGGGCAATGTCCGGCGACTCACCGCCCTCTACGTCTTGTTCACCGGTCTCATCGCGACCGGCTACTTCCTCGCCGGAATGCCGTTGCTCGATGCAATCCTGCAATCGTTGACGACGGCATCGACGGGCGGGTGGACCACCCGGGCTGGTTCGCTTGGGGCATTTGACTCCGCGGCCATCGAGTGGGTGGCAGTCGCCGGAATGTTTGTCGCCGGAATCAGCCTGCCGTTCGGGTTCAGGGTGCTCCGGACAGGGCGTGTAGCGCTGTTCTGGCGTTCGTACGAGTTCAGGGGATACGTCACCCTGGTCGTCGTCTCCTGGTGGATCCTGGTCGCCTGGAGCGGCGACTGGTCGATGTCGGGAATCCGCGCTGGGGTCTTCGCCGCCACGTCGGCCACATCGACGACCGGCATGTTCACGGTGAACCCCGACCACTTCAACGGTCAGGGCGTCAGCTTGCTCATCACGCTCGTCGCCGTCGGCGGGATGTCCGCGTCGCTGACCGGAGGCATCCGGATCGCTCGTGTACTCGTCATGTTCGGGGTCATGCAGCGCGAGATCACCCGCCAGATGCACGAACACTCCGTCAAGATGGTGCGTGTCGGCCGCTCGACCGTCGGCGATGCCGTCGTCAGCAGGATGTTGGGAGAGGTTGCGCTCAACGCTCTCGTGGCGTCGTTTGGATACCTCGCCCTGGCCGTCTTCGGCGACGATGTGTTGTCGGCGATCGGTGCCGCCGTGTCGCTGCTGGCGACCGCGGGTCCCGCCTACGGCAGTCCAGATCCGGCTTCGACGCTGACCGCACTCGAGCCAGCGGGCCGGATCGTCGCGGTTGTGCTGATGATGCTCGGGCGCATCTCGATCCTGCCGGTCCTCGGCGTCATAGCCATTGGGACAAAACCGATGCGCCGCCGGGTCCGTCTTCGCCGGGGAACCCTCGTGCGCGATAGGGGTGACCGATGACGGCCACCCGAGCTCCGACCGAGAGCCTGCTGCAACGACGTCGCCGCTATCCGAGTGCCGCCACACACGTCACCGGCATCGCGCTCATGATCGTCGCGGTCGGAATGGCCGTATCGGCTGTCGTGGGGTTCATCGATTCTGGCGACGACAGATGGACCGACGTTTGGGCCCTGCTCGGATCTGCCGCCATCTCCGCCGCTTTGGGTGCAGCCATGTGGTGGCTGACCGAGGTTCCGAGGCGGCAGAAGACCTCTGTTGCGTTCACGACCGTGACCTGGTCGTGGGTCGCCGTGTCGGTGGTCGGCGCCTTGCCCTTCCTGTTCGCCGGCACCTTCGACTGGGCCCGTGTCGACGACGCCCTGTTCGAGTCGATATCCGGTTTCACCTGTACGGGCTCGACCGTCATAGGCGACCTGTCGACGGTGCCAAAGGGTGTTCGTTTCTTCAGGCAGATGAGCCAATGGTTCGGAGGTATGGGCCTCATCGTCTTGGCTGTGGCCATCCTGCCCGCCCTCAAGGTCGGCGGTCTCGAGCTGATCGCCGCAGAGGCTCCCGGACCGACACCGGATCGCCTGGCTCCACAGGTACGTGAAACGGCGAAGAGACTCTGGATTCTCTACGGAGGTGTCACGGCGGTCATCGCCATCGCGTTGATGGCGGTGGGCGGGATGGACCTCTACGACGGTATCGCCCACGCGTTCACCACGGCATCGACCGGTGGGTTCTCGCCCTACCCGGCGTCGGCGGGTCACTTCCAGAGCGTCACCGTCGAGATCGTCCTCATCCTCGGGATGATCTACTGCGGGGGCAGCTTCGCCCTCCACTGGCAGGCCATCAGGGGCGACTGGACCGTCTACCACCGCGTCAGTGAGTTCCGGATCTACATCGCCATGATCGTGATTCTGATCCCCGTGGCCACGGTGCTGAACCACGACCTCGATGTCGGCCTCGGTCGTCGCGCCCTCGACGCCGCGTTCAACATCGCCACGGTGGTCACCAGCACCGGGTTCGGCACCGCCGACTTCACCTTGTGGGGTCCGGCATCACAGGTTCTCTTGTTGCTGTTGATGATCCCGGCCGGCATGACAGGCTCCACGTCGGGCGGCATCAAGATCCTGCGCCTTCAGGTATTGGTGAAGTACGCGTTCCGCGAGATCACGAGGGCCCGCCATCCGCGCAGTGTTTCGGCCCTGACCCTGGGCCCGGTTCCGGTGCGCGAAGACGTCGTGCACCGGACGATGGGTTTCATCCTTCTCTACCTGGGCGCAACCTTCACCGGTGGTGCCATCGTCACCGCTCTCGGATCCGATCCTGTGACCGGGTTTTCGTCCGCCATCTCGGCCACGGGAAACATCGGTCCCGCACTCGGCGAGGCGGGACCGGCTTCGACGTTCGCCGTGATCCCACGATTGGGACGCCCAGTCCTGATGTTCCTGATGTTGTTCGGCCGTCTCGAGGTGTTCCCGACGATCATTGCCACAATGGTGGCACTGCGGCCGGTGCAGCGGGCCGTGGGTGTCAGATACCGCCGGGTCGCAATACGGCGAAGTCTGCCAGAGTGAGCGGTTGGGGCACACCGGACTCGTCGACCTCCTGTAGCTGACCCTCGCCGTTCACCGTCGGCAACCATTCACCGTTCGCCTGGAAGTTCACCCCGACCAGGTCGGTGTTGCCCAGCAGCCCTGTCAGCACCAATTGGCCCACGAGAAGGCTTCGTGACTCGCCCTCGAAACGAAGGGCCGGGGTCTCCTCGGTGAAATCGCCGATGAGGTCGAGTATCAGCACACCTCCGTCGACAGAGGTCTCGATGACCATGTCGGGGTCGACGAAGGTCTCGTCGCCGCTCTCGCTCTCCTCGTCGGTCGGCCCGGCGATGAGCGCCTCGATCGCCTTTGTTGTCGTGATCGGTTCGGCGATCTCGCGACGACGCTGGACCAGCAGGCCTTCCCTGATGAGGTAGATGAGGCGGCGGTCGGCTGGGATCTCATCGGGAAGGGTGGTCGAGGTCGTCGTGGTCGGCTCGAGCTCGAAGTCTTCGGGGAGGGCGACAGGGATGGGTTCGTCGTCGTCGGGAATGCCGCAGGTGGTGAGCGTCAGAACCATCGCCAGGACGGTCGCCAGGAGTCGGAGAGAACGCCGCTTCATTCGTGGAACCTCGGTAGCTCGACGACGAACACGGACCCATCGAGCCCGTCTGTGCGATCTTCGACCCAGACGCGGCCGTTGTGCAACCTCACGTGTTCGGCCACCAGCGCGAGCCCGAGCCCGGCGCCACCGCCACTTCCCCTGCGCCGTGCAGCCGAGCCCCTGGCGAAACGCTCGAAGACGAGGTTGCGTTCGTCGGTCGGGACCCCGCTTCCCGCATCGCTCACCTCGATGCGGATGTTGTGGTTTGAGCACACCAGATTCACCGCTGTTGCGCCGCCCGCGTACTTGTCTGCGTTCTCGAGCAGGTTCGAAATCACCTGGAACAACCGTCGCTTGTCGCCGTTCACAAGGGCTTCGTCGGAACCTTGCCCCACGTTGAGCGTGATGTCGAGATGGTTCGTGGTCCTCATCACCGCCTGGAGCAGCTGCGCCACGAGCAGGGGATCGAACGAGGCGTCGAGTGAACCCGCGTCGGATCGTGAGATCTCGAGCAGGTCCTCGACCAGCCGCTGGAACCTGTGGACGTCGTCGGAGAGCAGATCGAGGGCGGCTTGTGAACGCTCGGACAGTTCGTCGCGCCGCGACTCGAGCACCTCGATCGACGCGCGCAAGGTCATCAGGGGTGATCGCAGTTCGTGACTGACGTCGCTTGCGAAACGGGCGTCTCGTTCGATCCTCGCCTCGAGCGAGCCGGCCATGTTGTTGAACGAGTCGATGATGGTCTCGAGATCGGGGTCAGCACGCTCCTCGAGCCGGGTGCTGAGATCGCCGGCGGCGATGGAGCCGGCGGCCGAGCTGATGCTGGTGAGTGGGGCCAGGACCCTGGTGCTCGCCCACACACCGAGCAGCGCACTGAGCATGGTTGTGCCAAAGGAGGCAACAAACAACGTCAGCAACAGTGAACTGAGGTTCCCGTCGAGTTCGGAAAGGGTGACGACCTCGAAGTAGCTGACGTTGGTGTTGCTGATGGCGACGCCGAGCGCCAACGACGACACCCCGTCCGGTCGGTCGTATCGCATCCGAAACGCACCGTCGCCGCTCTCGGTCATCGAAACGAGAGAGCTGGGAAGGTCCGCTGCGGTCAGCGCCGGAGCGATCCACGGGTTCTCTTCGTCGGTGTCGCGCAGAATTGGCGAACCACCGGCGACCTGGGGCAGGCTCCGGAGCAGCTCGGAGTAGGACGGATCTGCCGACAGCGACAGGTCCTGGATCGACGCTGCATTGGCGAAGAACTGGCGCTCGGCAGACTCGGTGCGCTGGTCGAGGTTCGTCGAGCGGGTCACCGAGTATGTGATCGCGGACAACAGGACCGACAGAAACAAGCCGCCGAGAGCGAATGCCAGGACGATGCGGGCCCGCAGGCGCAGACCGTTGCGCAGGACAGACATTACGACTGGAGTTTGTACCCCATGCCGCGCACGGTGACGACGTGGCGCGGGTGGGCGGCGTCGACCTCGACCTTGGTGCGAAGCCGGCGGATGTGGACGTCGACCAGGCGGCCGTCGCCGAAGTAGTCGTAGCCCCACACCTTCTCGAGTAACGACTCGCGACTGAAGACCTTGCCGGGGGTGGAGGCGAGCTCGCACAGGAGACGGAACTCGGTCTTCGTGAGATGAAGCTCTTCGCCATTACGTTTGACCACACCTTGCTCCGGTGCGATCTCGAGGTCGCCGACCTTGAGAATGGGGCTGTCGGGCGAGGCGACTCGGTGTCGGCGCAGGAGTGCCCTGATGCGCGCCGACAGCTCCTTGGGAGCGAACGGCTTGGTCAGATAGTCGTCGGCGCCGGCCTCGAGCCCCGCGACGACGTCGTGAGTGTCGGCCCTGGCGGTGACCATGACGATCGGTACATCGCTGATCCGGCGGATCGAGCGACACAGCTCGAAGCCGTCTATGCCGGGAAGCATGATGTCGATCAGTACGACGTCTGCTGGTTCGTTGGCGAACATGTCAGCGGCTGCCTCGCCGCTGTCGGCCTCGTCCACGATCCAGCCCTCGTCCTCGAGGGCGAAGCGCACTGCGGTGCGGATTCGTTCGTCATCTTCAACGGTGAGTATTCGTGTTCCCACGGAGAGATATTGGCTCATTTTCCGTCGTGTGTGTCGCCATCGGCACGATTCGTGTTCTCGCAGGTTGTCACGAGGGCGTTGATCGCAGCGAATCCAGGGGTTCCCGAGGCGAGAATTCTCTTGGCATCGTGATCGTATCGGGACCGTCCGCCCGCCTCATCGACGATGAGCATGCCGGCGGCGACGTCCCAGACGTTTGGACCGGTCTCGTAGTAGGCATCGACGCGTCCGGCCGCGACGTGGCATAGATCGATCGCTGCCGAGCCCGCCCTCCTGATGTCCCTGACATCTGGAATGAGTTTGGCCAACACGGCGCCCTGACGTCGTCGCTGCTCGCGTTCGTAGCCGAAGCCGGTGGCCAGCAACATGACCGCTGGATCGTCGATGTCGCTACACGAGAGGCGGCTGCCGTTGCAGAAACTTCCGCCGCCGAGAGTAGCGGTGTACTGGTCGTCGAGTGCGGTGTCGTGGATGACGGCAGCGACCGTCTCGCCGTCTCGCTGGACTGCGAGCGAGACCGCGTAGGCCGGGAAACCGTAGGTGTAGTTGACGGTGCCGTCTAGCGGATCGACGATCCACGTGAGACCTGAGATTCCGTCGTCGCAAGCACCCTCTTCGCCGATGATGGCGTCGTCGGCTCGATTGGAACGCAACCAGTCGACAATCAGCTGCTCGCTGTCGCGGTCGACCTCGGTGACCGGATCCGTGACACTCGACTTGGTGTTGATGTCGCCCGTGTTGCCCCTGTGATGTCGATCGACCGCGAGCCTCACGAGACCCAGAGCGATGACGAGGAGACCGTCGTCGTGTAGCGACCCTGTGTCCGCTGTCACTGGCCTGGTCGGCCTCTCAGCGGGGCCTGGGCGTTCCACTCGGCCATCGCCCGTAGCGTCAGCACAGCGATGATCGTCACACCCAATGCGGCGAGAAGCGCACCGACGATCGCGCCGAACATCGATGGAGTTCCACAATCGCCCGTGCACTGGAGATCGGTGGCCGCCCATCCCACGAGACCGCCGCAGAGACCGGCGACGATGATCGCGGCCAACGCCAGCCCTCTGGCCAGTGTCGACGGCAGGGCGGTGGGCGTCAGGGTCGCTTCGGGCAGTTCGACGGCCGCTGGATCGCTCTTGTCGGGCTCTTCGGTCATCAGCCCAGACCTTACCCTCAGCCCGAGGGACCCGGCGGAAGGGTGCGTTGGGCGGTTGTCCGGGATCAATGCCCCCTCTTGCCCGGCGATCGACTCACCCAGCCCAGAGAGGTGATCGTAGAAACCCCGACCGTCATACGCTGTCGGATCGATCACGATGTAGAACTGCCCCAGATCGTGGGCTTCCCCGCCAGGGGTCCTGAGCCGGGGGAACGTCGACGCTTCGGCGCCCATTGCCCACCCAAACGGGATCGGCTCGCCCACCGCCTCGGCCATCGTGATCGTGCCGAGAATCGGCTTGTTTGCGCCGGGAGGGGTAACACGTGGTGTTGGGTTCGTGGCCCCGCAGATGCCGTTCGTTGGTGCCGTGACGCAGGAGGGTGCGAGAGGTGGTCTCTGCGATCTCGTCGAGCGATACATGAGCCATCGGCGTGCTCCACACGGGTCGGATCTACTTCGCGGGCGGGTGTCTGGCAGACTGACGCCGTGCGAGAGTGGACGGTTGCCGGAGGTGTGATTCATGCCGACGATCGATTGCTTCTCGTCGAGAACCTTCGTCGCAACGGCATGCGCGACTGGTCGCCGCCCGGCGGGGTTGTCGATCCGGGCGAGACCGTCCTCGGAGCCCTGACCCGCGAGGTTCGTGAGGAGACCGGCATCGAGGTGCACGCTTGGGCCCGCCAGCTCTACGAGGTCGACGTCATCGCACACGACATGAAGTGGCACATGAGGGCCGAGATCCACCTCGCGGCCGATTTCTCCGGCGAGATAGCCCTCGACGATCCCGACGGCATCGTCACCGAAGCCCGGTGGGCCACCAAGGAGGAATCGACCGATCTGCTCAGCGGTGGCTGGCTCTGGCTGGCCGATCCTCTCGGAGCGTGGCTAGCCGAGCGGTGGGCGAGTGGCGTCAGGCATTTCGGGTTCGACGTCCGGGGTACCGACATGGCCAGTTTTGATGTGACCCGTCGTTTGGTGGGCTAGGTGACGAACGGCTCGTGGGGTGAACCAAACATCCTTCATGTCGACATGGATTCGTTCTTTGTGTCGGTCGAGGTTCTTCGCGATCCGACCCTCGCCGGCAAGCCCGTTGTGGTCGGTGGCACCGGGTCGAGGGGAGTGGTTGCGTCGGCCTCCTATGAGGCCAGAGCCTTTGGAGTACATTCCGCGATGCCGAGCACCAGGGCTCGCCGGTTGTGCCCGCGTGCAATCTTTCTCCACGGCGATCATCGTCGGTATGGCGAAGTGTCGGGACAGATACACCGGATCTTCCACTCGATGACACCCCTTGTCGAACCAATCGCCCTCGACGAGGCGTTCCTCGACGTCAGTGGCGCCCGGCGCCTTCTCGGTTCCGGGGAAGAGATCGCGGCCGAGATTCGGACCAGAGTCCATGATGAGATCGGCCTCACGTGTTCGGTCGGCGTTGCGCCCAACAAGCTGTTGGCGAAACTGGCCAGCGAGGCGGCGAAGCCGATCGCCGCGGTCAGCGGGGTCAGGGCGGGCAAGGGCATAGTGGTCATCGACGCAGAACACGCCGAAGATTTTCTTTACGCCCATCCGATCCGGGCGCTCTGGGGTGTGGGACCAAGGACCTACGAACGTTTGGCGGCTCTCGGGGTCCAGACGGTCGCCGATCTGGCGAAAATTCCCCTCGATGCCCTCGTCGGGGCGGTCGGGATGTCGCACGGAAATCACCTACACGAACTCTCTCTGGGGCGAGATCAGCGTCCCGTGGTCAGTGAACGAGACACCAAGTCGATCGGTCACGAGGAGACATTTGTGCGCGACATCGACGACACCGTCGAGCTCCATCGCGTCATCGTCCGGCTCTGTGATGCGGTGGCTTCACGGCTTCGGGCATCGAACCTGGCTGCCCGCACGGTGCAGTTGAAGCTGCGGTTCGCCGATTTCACCACGATCACCCGGTCGAGGTCGACCAAGGACGAGTTGTCCACCGGCAACGGCCTTGCCAGGGTTGCCGGCGAACTGCTCGATGCACCAGAACTCGCGGAAGGGATCCGTGACCAGGGGATTCGCCTACTCGGTGTCTCGGCCTCACATCTCGCCCCGCCGACGGGCCTTCAGCTCTCGTTCGACGATCTCTTGGCCGGCACCGAACGCGGCGCTCCCGAAGGTTCGATCGGATCTGGCTGGCACGAGGTGGCCGATGCCATCGACGCCATTCGCGAGCGGTTCGGCGCCGACGCTGTTGTACCCGGTGCCTCGATGTCCCCAACGGGTGACCGCGACAGGACCGTGGGTGCCGATCTTTGGGGTCCGAGCGACTCCGAGGACGAGGCAGGTGCTCATTCGCGCAGCCGTCGCGGCCGATGAGTAGGGTGAGCGCGTTGTCGTGCGGCGCACCCTGTGCGAAACTAGGGGTGCTCGCAGCGACCTCACCTGATCGAAGGGACACAGGCGATGCCGCTCTCTGAAGACGAACAACGGATCCTCCAGCAGATCGAACAGAACTTCTACGAGAACGATCCCGAGTTCGCACGCGAGGTCGGCGAGACCACCCTGTACCGTCACGCGTGGCGCAACATCAAGTGGGCGCTCTTCGGTGTTGTCGTGGGGGTCGGCGTTCTGGTCACCGCCCTCTCGGTTCACTACCTGTTTGCTTTTGTCGGCTTTCTCATCGTGTTCGCCTGCACCGTCGTCATCGAGCGCAACTCCGTAAAACTCGGCCGCGCCGGGCTGGCTCAGGTGACGGGCAACATGCGCTCGACCAACATGCGCGATGCCGTGGGCGGCATTGGCTCGAAGCTGAAACGCAACAAACCTTCCGACGATTCCTAGTCGGGTTGTCCGGTCTCGCCGGGCAAGCGCTCTAGCGGTCGAGCAATAGACGAGGATCGAGACGACGCCTGGCCCTCTCCGACGCTGTCGCGCGTTCTGCGAGTTCGTGCTCGAGTTCTGCGACCAGGGCGTGGGTGTGGGCTTCGACTTCGTCGTCGGGTTCGCTACGGCCATATATGGACGCATCGACCAGGAGGGCAACCTGGCGCAGTCTTGTGTTGTCGACCACGCCGAGGGGACCCACACGCGATACAAATTCACGTCGCGTTTCGGCGGGAGCAGGTGCATGACCGGTCTGTCGGAGGCTGTCGGTGAGATTGTGCCAGGCAACCTCGACGCGTCCTCGGACGCCGCCTGCTTCGGCGAGTCGTTTGCGGCGGCGGCGTGCCACCAGCGCGGGCATTCCCCACCACAGCGCCGCTGAGACCGCAGCGACGATGCCGATGGCTGCGATTGGCCTTGAGATCCAGGGACTCAGCAGGGGGCCGTCTGTGCCGACACCAGTGCCGCCGGTCGGGTCGGTCTCGAAGTCTGGAAGGTTCTCGAAGTTCTGCCCGCTCAGGTCGGGTAGGACGAGGCCCGAACCCTCGTCCTCGGCCTCGTCTTCTTCGGACCGGCCGGTGAATCCACCTTCCTGGCCGGGAGCTACCCCGGTCCAAGCCTCACCCTGCGGGGAGCCGCGGCCCGGTGTCGGCTCGAACTGCACCCAGGCTCCACCGATCCAGACCTCGGGCCAGGCGTGGTAGTTCTCACCTTTCACAACAAATTCTTCGCCGACACGTTGGCCAGGTGTGAAGCCGACTGCGACGCGGGTGGGAAGGCCAGCGGCTCTGGCCAGCAGGGCGTAGGTGCCCGCAAACTGTTCGCAGTACCCGACACGGTCGATGAAGAGGAAGTTTTCGATTCGGTCGCCGTCGTGGCCCCCGGCAACTTCGGTCGAATACTGGAAGTTGTCGCGGAAGAAGTCCTGGATCGCCAGTGCCTTGTCGTAGTCGGAGTCGAGCCCCGCGCCGAGTTGACGGCTGAGCTCGACGATGCTGTCGCTGAGGTCGGCGGGAACTCCCGAATAACGTTCGCGGATGTCGTCGGGGATCGGTTGTTGTGATGCGCGCAGGCGGGCCGGGTTGAACTCGGGGACTACGGCGGTGAGCGAGTAGGTGATGTCGTCGGTGAACTGGCCCGGAATCGTTACCAGCGTCGACGATTGCGGATCCCACTTGGCGTCGACCCCGCTGATGGTCACCGGTTGGTAGGGTGCCGGAATCCAGATGTCGCCCAGGTTCGTGACGCTGACCTCGAGATCGAGGATCTCGCCCTGCGTCGAGTCGGGGCTCGACAACGTGCCTCTCGCATCGGAGTACGAGTAGCTCGAACCCCAAACACCCCCGTCGTAGGTGTCGAGTGATGTGGTGCGCCAGTAGGCGCCGACGTTCGAGTCGGTGCGGACTCGGAACAGCTCTATGTCGGTCTGCTCGACGAGCCGGCCGCGGGCGTCGACGAGTGGTGACAGGGTGACGCGCGACCCACCACCACCATCGAGGGCCTTCCAGTCGATAACCGCCTCGGCGTCGGCACCCGGAAGCATCGGGCCCAAGGTGAGACCTGCGACGAGGGTCAGGCTGATCAGCGCCATTCCGGCTCGGAGTTGGGCAGAAGGCTGCCTGGTTCTCGTCGACCCGACAGGCACCGCCGCCGAGAGTGGGAAGGTGATGCGTGACAGCAGGACAAACATCGCGACGGCGGCGAGGAACAGCAGTGTCGTGAGGCCACGAAGTTCGGGGACGCCCAACAGTGAGACGAAGATGATCAGGATCGTCGAAGGGAGAACGGTCTCGACGACCGTTCGTATTCGGAACGCGGCCAGATCGGCGAGTGTTGCCACCGTCCACACAACAACCATCAGTGAGACGATGAATCCTTCGAGTGCGATGGTGGGTGCCTTGACGATGGAGAAGGCGTCCCATGCCTGGCTCAAGTCGTTGCCCAGCGTCGACCAGGTTTCTCCGGTTGGTGCGCGGGCGGTTGTTGTCGATCCGTAGCGCACGTTGGCCACGAAGAAGACCATCACGACCGTCGAGGTCGCGAGCGATACCGCTGTGGAAAGGCGAGCCCGTCGCAGCAGCATGGCCAGCAGATGTGAGGCCAGCGCAGCACCGGCGGTGGGGGCCAGGTAGTCGTTGTTCTCGAACAGACGCGACAAGGCGACCACAGTGCTGAGCGTGACGGCGATCAGCGCCATCTCCGAGGCCAGCAACGGCCAGCCGATGGCCGTTTGATGTGATGCCGTCTGCCGTTTGAGGCTCATCGCCGGCACCGCGTCACCGATCGACTCGGATCTGTTCGTTGGGATCGGCGGAGGAAGCCGCGCCAACTGTGGTCTTGTCGAGCGAGGTGACGCGACCGTGGACGGCAGACCACCCCGACACCAGGGAGCGGGCGTCCGATGCCCGGATGGCCACGATGCCCCTGCCCATGCTGGTGACCGAGTTCGAGCGTTCGGCATCGAGAGAACATGCGATGATCGTCACGCGGTCGAACGTGTTGCGCATCCGGACCATCTCGTCGATTTCGGAATCGCTCGGTTCGACCAGACAGGCCACCAGGGCCCCACCGCCACCCTGGGTCAGGATGGCATCGCGTGCGTCGAGCAGGGTCCCGTCGGAGCGGGGATTTGTGGTGACCAGGTAGTGCATGATCGAGTCGAGGTGGTTTCCACCAGAGGCGAACCCGCTGTCTCCTCGATTGGTGGTGACCAGTCGGATCAGATCGCGTCGTCGATTGCTGGCCTGCAACACACTTGCGGCAGCTTCGATGGCGAGCTCGAAAGAGGTGGTGTCGTCGTGTCGGCGCCGGGTGTCGAGTAGGACGGTGAGCCGGCCCTGCCAGGGTTGATCGTCTTGTCTGACCATCAGTTCGTCGTGACGGGCCGTCGACTTCCAGTGGACCCGGCGCAGGTCGTCTCCGAACGTGTACTGCCGCAGCGCGTAGAAATCGTCACCTGTTCGGCCGAGCGCGTTGGGCGTGGGCGCAGCATTGTGCGAATCGTCGCCGATGGTGAAGGGTGCGGCATCGATGGGGTGGATCCGCGGATACACCGTCACCTCGTGGACACCTGCAGCACCGATCTCGAGACTGCTGAATCCGAAAGGGTCGCCGATTCCGACCGTCAAGGGCCCGACATTCATGACCCCTCTGCGCTCTGTCGGGAGCTGGTAGGCCACGCTCAGCGACTCACCCTTGTGGAGGGGGCCCACGGACATGTCGGCGCCGGAGGTCCCCTCGACGGGATCGGATAGGCGAAGAACCGGGGTCTGGCCACCTCGGTTCCTGACCACGACGTCGACCCTCGCGGTGCCTCCTGCGTGTAGCCGCAACGGCGTGATGGTCCTGGTCACCTCGAGCCTGAGTCGGGCGAGTCCCGTGAAGACCACGGCGAGCACGACCAGCACCACGGCTGCTGCGCCGACCACGAAGAGTTCCCAGATGGCGAAGATACGTCCACTCAGGATCAGGATGAGCCCGAGTGACAAGAGAAGCCACCCGTGACGCGTGACGCTCACCCCTCAGCCGCCTGCGGCAGGAATCGGAACGGCGGTGAGGACTTCGGACAACACCGACTCGATCGACGTACCTCGCAGCTGAGCATCGGGAGCCAACAACAGGCGGTGCGCGAGGACAGAGATCGCCAATTCCTTGATGTCGTCGGGAAGCACATGGTCTCGCCCTCTCGATGCAGCGAGAGCCCTCGAAGCACTTTGCAGCGAGACGGTCGCTCTTGGGGAAACCCCGAGTGCGAGCGCGTGATGCCCACGAGATCTTTCGGCGAGGTCGATGATGTAGGACTTGAGCGCAGGTGCGACGTGGACGCTGCGAGCGGCCTTGGCCATCGAAACGACGGTGGCAGCGTCTACGACCGGTTCGATTTCGACGGGCTCGACACCGTGCTGGTCGAGAATCTCGATCGCCGCGGCGCCGGCCGGGTAGCCGATCGAGATGCGCATGAGGAACCGGTCGAGCTGTGACTCGGGCAAGGGGTAGGTGCCCTCGTGTTCGATCGGGTTCTGGGTCGCGACCACCATGAAGGGCGAACCGAGAGGTCGGGTGACACCATCGACGGTGACCTGGCGTTCCTCCATGGCCTCGAGCAGGGCGGCCTGTGTCTTGGGTGAAGCACGGTTGATCTCGTCGCCGAGAACGATGTTCGAGAACACCGGCCCCGGCTGGAACTCGAACACCCGCGTCTCGCGGTTCCAGATACTGACGCCGACCACATCGGTTGGCAGGACATCGGGTGTGAACTGCATGCGACCGAAATCGCAGTCGATGGAGCGGGCGATGGCCTTGGCGAGGCTGGTCTTCCCGACACCCGGAACGTCTTCGACCAGCAGGTGCCCGCCGGCGAAAAGACACACGAGGGCTCGGTCGATCACCTCGGGCTTGCCCTTGATCACCTTCTCGATGTTTGAGCGGATTGCGGCGAAGTGCTCTTCGAAGGTGACGGGCGCGGTCGTTGGTAGGTCGGCGATTTCTGTCACAGCCCGACAGCCTATGGGGCATCTGCATCCATTTGTCGTCGCGATGGTCGGCTCTGGGGAGCCGGTGTCTGGGTTCCGAACCCCCCGTTCTATCCTTGCGTCGGGCCACCATGTGGGGAAAGCGATGACAAGACACACCTTGCTGGCGGTCGACGTTGGCGGAACGAAGCTCGAGGTCGGGTTGGTCGACGCCGAGTCCGGTTCGGTGCTGACCAGGCATCGCGCTCCAACCCTGCGCACCGGCGATGCCGAGGACCTCTTGGCACTCGTGTTCGATCTCGCGATGGCGACGCTCGACGATGCCGCAGGTCCTGCCCCTGGGGCGTGTGGTATCGGCTGCGGTGGACCGCTGAGTCTTCGCGATCGGACGGTCTCGCCACTCAATATCGCCCAGTGGCGGAGGTTTCCACTCGCATCTCGTATCGAGGAGCGTTTCGGCCTGGTGACCCACGTCGACAACGACGCCAAGGCGCTGACCCTCGCCGAGGGTTGGCTGGGTGTCGCCAGAGGCAAGTCCAACTACCTGGCGATGGTGGTGTCGACGGGCATCGGAGCCGGATTGGTCGTCGACGGAAGATTGCTCGATGGCGACGACGGCAATGCCGGCCATATCGGGCACCTGGTCGTTGTTCCAGGGGGCCGCGAACACGCGGGCATCGCAGGTTCGCTCGAGGGAGAGGCGTCGGGGACCGCAATCGAGGCCCATACAGGCCGTCCCGCATCCGAAGCCGATCTCACCTGGCGGGTACGAACCGGAACCCTCGTCGGCCGTGCCGTAGGGGGAGTGGCCAATCTGCTCGATCTCGACGTGGCCGTCGTCGCGGGTTCGGTCGCCCTCGGATACGGCACAGACTTCTTCGATTCGGCCCAAGCCGAGATCGATCGCGTGGCCCGTCTCGACCACAGCATCGGAACCCGCATCGTCCCCGCGGGATTGGGCGCTGACGGGCCCCTCGTCGGCGCCGCAGCGGTCTCGTTGTACCGCACCGGTCGGCTCCGTTGAGTGCGACACTACAGTCCCTCACGAGTTGGGATGTGGCCCGCTCCGAGACGTGTGCCCACACGCGGGTCGACCTCAGCGAGGACGGATTTGGTGTGGCGCTGCTCAACGACCGCAAGTACGGACACGATGTGTCGGGCAACGTGATCAGATTGTCCCTGCTGCGGTCGCCGACCTGGCCCGACCCTGGTGTGGTGGTCTCGGCGGTCAAGACAGCCGATGACGGCCAGGGCACGATCGTTCGTATGCACGAGGCATCCGGCGGACGTCGGCAGGTCAGCCTTCGAGTCGAGGGTGCCACCTCGGTCCAACGAACCGATCTGCTCGAAGTGCCCGATGGAAGCGACCCGGTGACCGTGGTCGATTGCGAAGTGATCGTCGACCTGGCCCCGTTCGAAATCGTGAGGCCACTGACGATGGTGTCATGGCCGTGTTCGCGTCGGCAGTCGACGGTGTGCGGGCTGCCGTCGACATCCAGGTTTCGGTCAGGGCGCTGGAGTGGCCAGTCGGGGGCGGGTTCGCGCTCCGTATGGGACTGCACACGGGTGTTGCAGACGAGCGCGTCGAGCGTGGGTGGTGCCGGCAAGACCAGGTTGGGTCTCGAGTTGGCGGCCAGGGTGTCCGATCGCTTCGAGGGTCGTGTCTGGGTGGTGGACCTGTGACAGGTCGACGTTCCAGAGCAGGTCGAGGGCGAGATCATCGGCACCCTCGGCCTCCAGTACGGTCACGGGCGCAGCGCCAGGCAGATCCTCGCCGATGCCTTCGCGTTCTCTCGCGTGCTGCTGGTTCTCGACACGTGTGAAGATGTCGTCGATGTGGTGTCGAAGTTGGTGGGGTTCCTGCTCACCCGTTGTCCCCAGCTGACGATCATTGCCACGAGCCGCGAGGTTCTCTCGGCGCCGTCTGCGATCGCTCGCTCGGTCGATGCGCTCGCAGATGGGCTCGCTCTGTTCGAGGCCAGGGTGTCTGCCACCCTCGAGAGCAGGT
>JAAETH010000387.1 GCA_024228575.1 Actinomycetes bacterium | reverse complement strand
TCGGCGATGCCGACCAATCTCTACGGTCCCGGCGACAACTTCGACGCAGAGGGTGGGCACGTCTTGCCAATGCTCATGCGCCGGTTCCACGAGGCCAAGGTGGCAGGCGATCGGAACGTCTCGGTGTGGGGGAGCGGCAACCCCATGCGAGAGCTGATGCACGTCGACGACCTGGCCGACGCATGCATCTTCTTGATGGACAACTACGACGGCGCCCAGCACGTCAACGTCGGCACGGGCATCGACGTGACCATTCGCGAGCTCGCCGAGACCGTTCGCGATGTCGTGTACCCCGACGCCGAACTCGTGTGGGACGCATCGAAGCCCGACGGGTCGCCACGCAAACTGCTCGACGTTTCCAAGATCCATACTCTCGGCTGGCGCCACAAGGTAGAGCTGCGAGAGGGCATCGAGTCGACGTACGGTTGGTTCCTCGAGCAAGACCTCGCCGCCCTTCGCGGATTGTCAGCCTGAATTGGGCACTGTTAGGCCAGGACTCTGGCCACTACTACCGCGCCAATCAACAGGATGATTGCGAGATTGGCCGCCAAAGACGAAGCCATCTTCAGAACCTCGTTGGCATGCCGAGTCTCACGCAGCTCTTGGGTGAACACCCAGGTCCGCACCGACTCGATCCGACAACCTAACCCGGATCTTGCGTAGGGCTGGCTGAAGGGGCGACATGTCTGGCCGACCTGTCCGTTATCCGCGCCCAGCGGGCGATGTTCGGTCCGATCGCGTCAGTGTGGCGCACGTTCGATCAGATCGGACCGGTCGAACTTCGCGGTATTGGCGCAGCGCGAGCCGCTGCGCGTGAACGGGCATAGGCTGCTGGTGCAGGCCCGACCAGTGACAGGCTGATCATCGATCTCGACGCGACGTTGGTCACCACGAAGGCCGACAAGCACGACGACGCCCCGAACCATAAACGCGGCTACGGACACCACCCGCTACTCGCAACGTGCGCTGAGACCGACGAGGTGTTGGCCGGGATCCTGCGGCCTGGCAACGCCGGATCGAACACTGCAATCGACCATGTCACCCTGCTCAGCGACGCGCTTGCTCAATTGCCAACGACATGGACGACTGGCCACGGTCTGGGCGATGATCCCGGTCTGGTCGAGCGTCGGATCCTGGTGCGTGTTGACGCGGGTCAGCGTCACACTGGTTCGCAGAAGGCTGTGTCGAACGCAACCTGGACTTCTCTTTCGGCTATCACCTTGATCAACGAGTCCGTCATGCTGTAACGGGTCCCGACCGGATGCTGGCACCACGCCATCGATGGCAGGCGCTCGCAGGCAAGGTGCTGAAGTGGTCGAGCTCACACCGTTCGTAACCTTGATTCCTGGCCAGACGGAATCCGGCTGATCGTGCGGCGTGAACGTCAACACCCCGGCGCTCAACTCAGCCTGTTCGACAGGATCGAAGGGTTCCCCCACGCCGCGTTCATCACCAACCAAGCCGGATACGACGTCGCCGCCTTGGAGCTGACCCAGCGTCAGCGCCCCGAGCCGAGAACGTGATCCGCGACACCAAACCTGTGGACTTGCGAACCTGCCATTCGATGACATCGTCAACAACGACGTATGGATGCAGCTGTGATTCGCCGCCAACGACCTCCTCGGCTGGGCCCAACGCCCCGGCCAAATACGACGGGCCACACCCGAGACGATACGCCACTGCATCAGTCCCAACTCATCACTCGGCATGCCCACGCCCGTCGAAATCGACCTCCGTCGCGCCGCTACGATGTCTGAGGTCAGGCAATCTGATCGCGCGAAACCCGGGACAGGGTACAGCCTCGAACAAACCGAGGGCGATTCAGAGGCTGACGGACCCTAACCCCTGACGATCACCGACGGACTCTCGGCACCCTCGCCCCTAGTGGTGCGTCGCGGAATTGGTCTGGTGGGTGAGGGTGGCCCGGCCGCGTTGGACCTTGGCGATGATGTCGTTGGCGGGTTTGGCCCACACGAAGGGGTGAGGGTCGTCGTTCCAGTGTGAGGTCCACTCCTCGGTCGCGTCGACGAGTTCGGCGACGGAACTGAACGCCGAGTTGGTGAGTCGCTTCTTGGTGAGCTGTGCGAACCAGTTCTCGATCAGGTTCACCCATGACGCGGAGGTTGGTGTGAAGTGCAGATGCCAACGGGCCCGTTTGGGATGCGCCAACCAGTTCGTGACCGGTTCGGATTTGTGGGCCGACAGGTTGTCCAACACGACGTGCACGTCGAGATGTTTGGGTGTGTGCAGATCGATCCATTTGAAGAAGGCCAGCACGTCGTCACCGGTGTGTCGTTTGCGGGTCTGGGTGAGGACCTCGCCGGTCGCGACGTTCAACGCGGCGAACAAGTCGACGGTACCGTTGCGTTTGTAGTCGTGCGTCATCGTGCGACCACGACCCGGCTTCATCGGCAAGCTCGGCTGCGTCCGATCGAGTGCTTGGACCTGGGTTTTCTCATCGAAGGAGAACACGACCGCCCGTTCGGGCGGGTCCATGTACAGGCCGACGACATCCACCAGTTTCGCTTCGAAGTTCGGGTCGTTCGACAGTTTGAACGTGTCGACCTGCCAGGGCCGCAGCCGGCGGTCCCGCCACAGTTTGGCTACGAAGTCCTTGCCGACCCCGTGGCGGGCGGCCATCGATCTGGTCGTCCAGGCTGTTGACCCGTCATCGGGCACCGACCCCAACGTGTCATCAACGATCGCTTCGATCACCTCGTCGGAGATCTCAGGCTTGCGGCCCCGACCAGGCGCGATCGTTCCGACCGCGGCGATGCCTCCGGTCTCGAACTTGACCCGCCACCGCCGCACCGTGTCCGGTGTCGTCTCGAGCTCCCGAGCTATCGCTTCGTTGGCCACCCCGCCGGCAGCGAGCAACAACCCGCGAGCCTGACGGACCTGACGGTGCTGCAACACCGACGACCGGGCCATCCGCTCCAACTCGGCACGGTCAG
>JAAETH010000386.1 GCA_024228575.1 Actinomycetes bacterium | reverse complement strand
GTTCGATCGCCCCGCACAGCGGTGCGTGTTTGCCCGTCACGCCGATGACGGCCGCGGGGCCCGCATCCTCGAGGGCGGAGACGATCTCGGCGTGTTCGGCCGATCCGTAGAACGGGTAGTTCTTGGGCGTGAGGGGTTCGCGGGCGAGGTCACCATCAAGAACCACGATGCAATCGCCGAGGTCGGAACGTCCGAGTTCGTCGAGGGTCCGCACGACCCGAATCGGGGCAGTGGTCGAACCGCCGGTTCCGTAGGGTGCGGGTGTCAGGTCCACCGAGGTATCGCCGATTTGTAGCCTGGCGCCGTCGGTCTCCCAGTTCAGGCAGGCGAAGTCCGGGGTCTCCACTTCCCACCCCGCCGATCGCAGCGCCTCGGCCACATGGTCGACCGCGGAGTCGTTGGCGGCACCGCCAGGCCGACGGTCGGGGGCGGCACAAAGGGTCGCGAGGTGGTCTTGTGCCCGTCGGCTGAGATCCTCGTGGTCGTTCATCGGACTCTGCTCATTTCCAGTGGACGTAGCCGGCGGTGTGGACGAGACGCCCGACGTCGCGGCGCCCGACCGTTCCCTTGTAGAAACCGGACAGTTCGTTTGCTCTTGCCGTCGCCGCGTGAAGTTCATCGGGGTCGGCGGCGGCCACGGCTTCGGCGCTTGGGTAGCCGGCCGCTAGCAGGGCGCCCGCAAACTTCGGGCTGACCCATTGCACCCTGCAGAGGTCGCAGAGTGCCGCTATCCCTGCGAGTGTGCCGTGGTCCAGGTCCAGATCCTGTTCGAGTTCCTCGATGCCTCGTCTGGCAGCTTCTATGAACTGGTGGGTGTTGGTGATGCCCGCGTCTTTCAGGCGGGAGGCAATCATGCTGTCGAGCCAGTCGAAGTCCTTGATCGGCCGTGGTTTGGGAACGAACCCGCCGAGGACCCGTTTGAGCAGTACGAGGTAGTCGGGCTCCACCCCCGACGTCTCTGCCAGCGCAGCCAGCGATTTCGGGTTCCTCAGCCGGCTGCGCAGCTCGGAGACGGACCCCACGCCCGATGTGACGAGTTGGGCGAACCGCGTCGTGATGTCCTCCAGAAGGGGTTCCTGACTGGGTATGAGGTCGGTCTCCTCGATGCGGGCCCTCAGGTCATCCAGGCCGATCGGTTGGTCATCGGGTTCACGTTCCACAGGTCTCAGCCCGCATCTACCGAGGACGCTCCGCTGGTGTCGACGTCGAGCGATGTGTGGGACCCGATGTCCATGCTTGACGCCCCGTTGGCTTCGCCGCTCACTCGTTCGGCCGAGCCGAGGTCGACCGACGAGGCGCCGTTCAGATCGACCGTGACGTCGACAGCGTCGAACGACTCCATCTCGATACTCGATGCCCCATTGGCCTCGATGTCGAGATCTGCAGTCCGTCCATCGAGCTTCACGGTGCTGGCACCGTTGGCTTCGATCTCCAGGTCATCGACCGACACGGCGGCGATGACGACGGTTGATGCGCCCGAGGTTTCGACGCTGAGACTCGCGGTGGACACACCACCGAGAACCGACACGTCTGCGGCGCCGTCGGCCTCGACCGAGCTGAGCGTTGGCATCGAGATGATCGCATCCAACCGGGTCGGGTCGATGCTGGCGCCGTCGCGCACGCTCAGCCGAAGTTCGCCGTCGACCACATTCACCTCGATCTCGTCGATGAGGTTGTCGTCGGTCCAAATCTCGACGGAGTGTGCGGAACCCTCGGCCACCGTCGCCTCGGCGTCGAACACGCCATCGACATCGATCTGATCGAACGCCTCGACGGTGGGCGACTCGGACACGATGGTTCCCGAGCCGTCCTCGCCGTTGATGTCGAACGAGAGCGAGCAGCCCGACAGCACGACGGCACCGGCGAGCAGGGCAACAGGGAGAGGGACACGACGCAAGTTCATGAGTCCACTCTCGCAGATCGAATCCACCCCTTCGATCGGGGAAGACCCTGAACCACCCCTGATGGCCTCAGGGACGCGGCGCCCGCTCCGGCAACGTTCATCACGTCCGTCAGCCAGCCGCACGCGCCTGGGCGGCGCTCTCCAGATTGTCGATGAAGCCGTTGAAACCCTTGGTCATCGGCCGGTTGAGCATGGCGGCGATGAGGAAGGCGAAGGGGCCACCCTTGGGGGCGAAGTCGTAGCTCATCGTGATGGACGTTGTTGTGCCACTGTCGGCCAGGGTGAACGTCATGGTGGCCTCGGCGACCGGCATCTTCTCGATCTTGTCGATGGCAACGGCCATCTTCTCTTCGGGCTCCCATTCGGTGACCGTCTCTCGCATGGCGCCTGACGGGGTCAGCTCGCAATGTCGCTGGGCCCCGAGGCCCTCGACGGCGTCACCCAGGGCGACGCTGCGTTGAACACCTTCGTTCCAGTCGGCGATGTTGGGGTAGTCGGCCAACACCGCCCACACGGCGGAGCGTGGCGCCGCGATAGTCCGTTGGATCATGAGGTTCCTCATCGGAACATCCTCTCTTTGTTGTATTCGTTCGGTCGGTAGGGAAGCGCCTCGTAGAGGGTGACGCTGTCAGCGATCGGACAGCCCTCGAGGAGTTGCTCGGCGGCGTCGATGTGTGGGGCGCACACGATCGCGTAGCCGCTGGCGAGGTTGGTGGCTACGGAGAACTCGGTCGTTCCGTCGTTTGTGACCTTGCGCCCAGGGCCGAATCGGCTGCCGAGGTCGACGATGTTTGCTGCCCGGCGGTCGAGCCAGGCACGCCAGGCCAGGGCCACGTGTTCGTTTGGCCGGAGTTGGCCGTGGAAGATTAGCACGAACGTCTTCATGGAGGCATCGTGGCTGTTGCCGGCGACACCCCTATGTCGGTGTTTATGAATTGTTCGGTGCTGTCGGCCGATTGAGGTCGCCGAGGATGCCGCGACCGATCAGGGTCGGAAGGGCAATATCGGCGGGGTCGAGACCTCGGTCGGGAACCGGTTCGTCGAGCAGGGTCGCTGATCGGATGCGATCGAGGCGAAAGGCGCGCGGTGCCGATCGGAGTCGGCAATAGGCCCACACGTACCAGAACGGTTGCACACCGAGAACGGCGACGGGTTCGATGGTGCGGGCAGTGAACCCGCCGGTTTTGTCGGTGTAGTGGATTTCGAGGACGTGTCCTTCGACGATCGCTTGTTCGACGGCAGCAAGTGGGCGGCGACCGGAGTCGTTTCCGTCGTCGAACAGCCGGATCCGGGACGCGAGCTCCCGGGTGCTCTCGGCGTCGACCTCTCGCAGCACCGCCAGAATCTTCTGCAGCGCGGTTCGTCCGGCGTGGGTGAAGGGTGTGGAGGTGCTGGTCGCCAATGCGGAGGCCACCGCTGCGACCTCGGCGGCGGTCAGGTTCAGTGGCGGAAGGGTGTGTTGCAGGTCGAGGGCGTAGCCACCCCGGCGCCCTGGGGTGGCATAGATCGGCACACCAGCCTGCTGTAGAGCCGAGAGGTCGCGCTCGATCGTTCGTCGGCTCACCTCGAAGTGTTCGGCGAGCGAGCTTGCACTCCGCCACTGGGGAGCCGCGGCCCGGAGTTCCTCGACGATGGAGTAGAGGCGATCAGTGCGGTTCACTCCTCACCTTTCCCAGTGCCGAAACCTCGTCGTGTGAACTCGGCCCTGACCAACACTGTCACAACCCGAAGGTCGCGGGTGTCGTCCGCCGGTTGCAGCGGACCGGCTCGGCGCGCAACAACGTGATGTGTTGTCCACGCGATCTTCCAGCGATACAAGAGGCGTATCGTCGCGGGCTCATCGCCGAGTCCAACCTCAGGCGCCTGTCGGCTACATGGGGCAACGAGCGGGTAAGGGCCAAGCTGGCCCATTCGCAGTTCTGTGAGTACCTGTCGGATTGGGAACGCCTTGGCGACGAGGACGGTGCTCGAAGAGACGACAAACACGGCGAAGGCAACGTGACGGCCGGTTTGTTCGAACGCACCGATACTCAACGGCGTATGGATGCCCTGGCTGCGGTGTTCGACAAGGCGGCATCAACACCGCCTGGTGGTACCGGCCCCAAGTTCATGCTCAACGTCGTCATCGACTGGCACACCTACCAGCGAGAGGTCGCCCGTCTTTGTGGTGTCGACATATCACCCGACGACCCGAACCACCAGATCGACCACCTCGACCCATACAACGGAACCAACAAGGGTCGAACCGATCAAACAAACTCCGGGCCCCTATGTGGCAAACACAACCGACTCAAACACACAGCAGGCTTCACCACCTACCGAGACAACCAAGGTCAATGGCACGTACTGCGACCCGACGGAACCGAAATCGACCCCTAGAACCCAATGCCGGTCCGCGCCTGCCGTGTCGTCCGCCAGCTGAGAGCTGCCGCGATGGCATCGTCGAAGATCGACGAGCCAAGTGTCGTCAGGTCGAGTGTTCCTCGTTGGTCCGAGAACAGAGCGGTGGAACACGACGCTGACGGTTGGTCGTTCGCGAGGGTGTCGCCCGGCTCGTAGGCCAACCAGGTCGCCCGAATGGGATGGCCGGGAACGGTGGCGTGTGTATGGCCGACGTCACCACAACGACGCCGTCGCCGAACCCGACGTGGCGATCTTCGGAGCCACGAACAAGGCTGTGCGTATCGGCTAGGGTGCGTCGATCCTGGGAACGGTCTCCGATCTCGTCGTCATGGTCGGTCGGGTCGGCCACTCGATATGTGGACACGCAGCCAGCGCCAGGCGGTTCGACCGCAGGCGTCACAACCGTGTCGTGCTGTTGGTCGCAACGCAGGCTGGCCGTTCATGCAGTGAGTGCGGTGAGGTGTCCGGGGGTTTCGGCTCCCGGACACACCCGCGTTCAGATCAAGGCGCCTGCGGTGATGACGATGCCGGCGACGCCGAGCATGGAAGCGATGTTCGCGGCAACCAGCTTGGGCAGCTGGGCATCGAGCCGTGACTTGAGGTCCTGGATCTCGATGCGCACGTCTGCCATCTCGCCCTTCAGATCCATGCGC
>JAAETH010000385.1 GCA_024228575.1 Actinomycetes bacterium | reverse complement strand
TCTTCTGTTTCAGGTACAGCATCCGAGCTCCGTGGCTTTGGATCTCGGGCCTCTTCGTCGCAAATAGGTCAGATCAGCCGTCGACACCCCGCCCGTTGCGCAGGCCGGGATTCCTTCTGTTAATCCAGAGGACGCGGGTTCGATTCCCGCCATCGGCGTAGCCGTCGATGTAGCTCAGTTGGCTAGAGCGCTGGAATAGGCCCGTCCGACTTGGTTCTCGGGCGAGGGTGTCGACACCGACCGCTGCATTGCGGCAAGCCAACCGTTGTGTCACGTCGCGAACGGGATGCAAACGGCAAGCGAACAGGAAAGGAGAGATGACGATGGCCAAGTTCAGTGGACGAAACAAGACCAACCCGACCTCGGTGTTGGCAACCGGGCGCAGGCGTGCGCTCACCTTCGAGGGTGGGGTCGGCCATACTGCCGATCTCGAGACCGAGCTGTTCCTCCTGGCCGCCACGTTGATGGCGGGTGAGGGCAGCTTCTACGAGCCTGCCAACGTGCGTGATGCCCGCTTCGTCGAGCTTGTGCACCAGGTGACGGCCACCAACCCCGAGTTCGTGGCTGCGCTGGCGCCCTATCTGCGCAACGACCTGAAGATCCGTTCCGCCTCCATCATGTTGGCCGCCGAATATGTGGCGGCCGGCGGTGAGGGTGGCCGTGCGGTCGTCAACTCGGTTCTGCAGCGTGGCGACGAGCCCGCCGAGCTGATCGGCTACTGGCTCGGCCGCTACGGCCGCTCCGTCAAGATGGCGGTCAAGCGTGGCGTCGCAGACGCTGTGAAGCGTCTGTACACCGAGCGTGCTGCCATGCGCTACGACGGTCTCGGCCGTGGTGTGCGTATGGCCGACGTCATCGAGTTGACCCACCCCAAGGCGCGCGACGAGCAGCAGACGGCACTGTTCCGTTGGTTGCTCGACCGTCGTCACCACAACGACGCCGTCGCCGACCCCGAGGTGTTGCCCATGCTGGCAGCAGCCGAGGTGGTCGAGGCGGTCGCCGTCGACGAACGTCGCTCGTTCCTTCGGGCGCAGGGTCCTGAGGCTCTGCGCAGCGCGGGTGTGAGCTGGGAGCGTCTGGCCGGCTGGCTGCCTGGCGGCATGGACGCCGAGGCGTGGGAGGCGGTGCTGCCGTCGATGGGGGCTATGGCGCTCATCAGGAACCTGCGCAACTTCGACCGGCAGGGGATCGGGACCGATGCGATCGAGACCGTCATCGGGCGGATCACCGACCCCGTCGAAGTCGAGCGGGCCAGGCTGTTCCCGTACCAGGTGTGGGCGGCGTACAAGAACGCGCCGTCGGACAACTGGAAGCGGGCGCTGGCCACCACGCTCGAGCTGACCACACACAACGTGCCCGTGCTCGATCGCACCCTGGTGCTCATCGACATGTCGGGCTCGATGCAGTGGCCGGTCTCGGGCAAGTCGAAGATGACCCGTGTTGAGGTCGCTGCCGTCATGGCGGCGGTGACTGCGATGAAGGGCGTCGACGTCGACGTGGCGATCTTCGGAGCGACCAACAAGGCCGTGCGTATCCGCAAGGGTGCGTCGGTCCTGGGAACGGTTTCCGATCTCGTCGCCATGATCGGTCGGGTCGGCCACTCGACGTATGGCCACACGGCCATCGCCCAGCGGTTCGATCGCAGGCGTCACGACCGTGTCGTGATGTTCACCGACGATCAGCAGCACGACGCCGGAAGGTTCGACCTCAGCAAGGTGCCCGCGATCTACACCGTGGATCTCGGGGGCTACGCAACGAGATCGCTGCCTTCGGGCGGTGCTGGCCGCCACACGCTGGCCGGATTCAGCGATGCGACGTTCACTCTCATGAGCACGCTCGAGGCTGGACGCGATGCAGGCTGGCCGTTCATGCAGTGAGTGCGGTGAGGTGTCCGGGGGTTTCGGCTCCCGGACACACCCGCGTTCAGATCAAGGCGCCCGCGGTGATGACGATGCCGGCGACGCCGAGCATGGAAGCGATGTTCGCGGCAACCAGCTTGGGCAGCTGGGCATCGAGCCGTGACTTGAGGTCCTGGATCTCGATGCGCACGTCTGCCATCTCGCCCTTCAGATCCATGCGC
>JAAETH010000384.1 GCA_024228575.1 Actinomycetes bacterium | reverse complement strand
TCGAGCGACGACCTGATCGCCGACATGAAAGGTGGCTTCACCGATCTTCACGCCGTCGCGCTCGATCAGACCGTCTTCACGGAGCAGTAGTTGGGCTCGTTCGTTCAGGTCGCGACGTACCGCGTGGTTCTCGGCCAGCATGCGCGACGCAGCAATCTCATCCGGTGCTGCAAGGTGGCGGCGCCAATCGAGATACCAATCGGTCGAAAGATTGTCGAGAAGTTCCGACGATGTGGCGGCAGTGACTATCCGATCACCGTTTTCGAGTCGGCGGAGGGCTTGAGCGATCTGGCCGTTTCGGTACTCGTCGGCCGCCAGTCGGACATCGGCCATCTCGTCGCCCTGCATTCGCCGGTTTTCGGTCAGTGTTGGAGTTGTAGCCGGGTGTTGGGTCACTATCGCCGCCCACGCACCGCCCGCTTCAACCGATGAGTGTTGGGCGGGATCACCAACAGTCCGCAATGTCGCTCCCGCGTTCGCTACGTGACGCAGTAGTTCGGCGTGATCCCGGTTGCTGAGAGTCGACGCTTCGTCGACCAGCACTACAGCCCGGGGCGAGAGCAGAGGCTGCGCCCGGGTTGGGCCCGGAGCGAGAGTCTCGTCATAGCGGAGACGCTCGAGGAGGCTGGCCACGGTGCGGGTCTGAAGACCGGTTGATCGAGCGAGGACTTCGGCCGCGTTGCCGTTCACCGAGGCCCCTACAACGGTGAAGCCATCTTTCTCCCAAGCACGGGCCGCGACCTCAAGGGCGGCAGTCTTACCAGACCCCGCCGGCCCGACAACCGCCTGAAACTGATGACCCGATGTCGTGATACTCCGGACCATCGCCACCTGGTCGGCACCGAGCTGGTGACCAGTGGACGCCTCCCACCCTGCAATAGCGTCGCCAACGGTGCGGTGGGCAGCGACCCCGGTACCGCGATTGAGACCAGCCTGGTAGGCCTCTGTGATGGCAAGCTCGGTGGCCACAACCTGTGGGGTGGTGTAGTGGATGGTTCCCGGAGCGAGGGCTACCCTCCCCGATCGGCCGATGAAGTCGTGGCCGATCGACCCAGGGATAGGGCGAAGAGGGATCACGGCATCCGTGGTAAGCCACCGATCAGCGTGGGCCTGCACGTCTTGGGCGTTGAGGCGCCCACCGGTGTGGTCGGTGATCGAATGGATCACATCACGACGATCGAAGATTCCCGTCGCTCTGGTCACGCCGTCGCTTGAAGTC
>JAAETH010000383.1 GCA_024228575.1 Actinomycetes bacterium | reverse complement strand
TTGAGGCGCCCCAGATCCTTGTCCGAGATCGTGTTCGGCGCAGAGTTCGATGTGAACGAGGTGGTTCTGGTCGACAGCTCACGGGGTGACGCCGGATCGCTCCACCGAACCGTCGCATCGTTCGCCTTGCCGCAGCGCTGATCGGACGCCTGGTCCGACCCGGTAGCGTGCCCGAGGTGTTCGCCCCCCTTCCCAAGGACAGACACCTTCGTCGGTGGATTCAGCTCGTGGCTGGGCTCGTCGCCTTCGGCGTGGGCCTTGCCCTTGTGTTCTTGGCCGACCTGGGGTTGCCGCCCTGGGATGTTCTCCACGAGGGCATCTCCGAACGTCTCGGTCTTCCCGTGGGTTCGGTCATCAGCCTGGTCGGTGCCGTCATGGTGTTGTTCATGATCGTGCTTCGCGAACCGCTGGGTGTGGGCACCTTGCTGAATGTCGTGATCATCGGTGCCGTCGTCGACCTGGTCATGTGGGCGGTCGACGATCCGACCTCCATGCCGGTCCGTATCGGATTCCTGATCGCGGGACCACTCATGGTCGGATTGGCCGGCGGTCTCTACCTGGGGGTCGAC
>JAAETH010000382.1 GCA_024228575.1 Actinomycetes bacterium | reverse complement strand
GATCTAGTCGGCGGGAGCCGGGCGACTGAGACGTTCGAGCCCGTGGTCCAGCGACGCCTCGACCGGATTACCGGGCTGCTATCGATCGCTCTCGATGTACCCATCGCAGCAGTGAGTCTCATCGATCAGCACCAGGAGTGCTTCAAATCGGTGGTTGGGGCGTTGCCGACAGAGGTTCCGATCCGGACGTCGCTCGGAAGCCGTGTCGTCGCGGCCGACGGACCCCTGGTCATCGAAGACGCCTCGCTCGACGAACGGTTCTGTCGCTATCCGCTCGTGAGCGACGACCCTGGGGTTCGCCTCTACGCCGGCTTTCCCCTTCGCGACGGAGGCGGAGATGCCTTCGGCACATTGTGCGCGGCCGATATTGAGACCCGACAACTGTCCGGCCGTCATCGGGCTGTCGCCGAACATCTTGCTGACTGGGCTGCTGTTGAGCTGGCGACTGCCGGCTCGGAGCGGAACCCCATGAGAAGCGAGGCGCTCTACCATCGCATCGTCGAATCCGTCTCGGACGGCATGGTGGTCTTGGACACGGCCGGCGTCATCATCGAAACCAATAGGTCGGCCGAACTCATTCTCGGGTTCTCCGCCGACCAGATGGCCGGCCGGGAGTCCGCTGATCCATGCTGGCGAGCGGTGCGGCCCGATGGCAGCCCGTTCCCCGGTTCCGCCCATCCGGGCATGGT
>JAAETH010000381.1 GCA_024228575.1 Actinomycetes bacterium | reverse complement strand
GGCACTGTTGCGTTGACGGATCGGGTGGGGTGCAGCGAGCATGTTCTGATGAGTCGCCAACGTCGTTCTGAGTCTGCTGCGTTCGCTGGGTATCGGTTTCCGTCCGAGGTGATCTTGTTGGCTGTGCGCTGGTACTTGCGCTACGGGCTGTCGTATCGCGATGTCGAGGAACTCCTCGCCGAACGCGGTGTCGAGGTCGATCACGTCACCATCTACCGCTGGGTCCAACGGTTCACGCCTCTGCTCATCGACGCCGCCAGGCCCTGCCGCCACACCGTGGGTGATCGCTGGTTTGTGGACGAGACCTATGTCAAGGTCGCCGGTGTGTGGCGCTACGTGTACCGGGCAGTGGATCAGCACGGTCAGGTTATCGATGTGTACGTTTCGAAGCGACGCAACATCGCCGCGGCACGCAAGTTCTTCGGATCGGCGCTCGACGCCCACGGACGACCCGCTGAGGTAACCACCGACTTGGCTGCGCCGCTGCTGCGCGTTATTGATGATCTGATCCCCGAAGCGATGCACGACACCGGCCGGTATTCGAACAATCGGGTCGAGTGGGACCACGGGCGCCTCAAGGCGAGACTCCGGCCGATGCGCGGCTTGCGGACAGATCGAACGGCGTCGGTCGTGATTAGTGGCCACGCGTTTGTTCAGAACCTTCGGCGCGGGCACTACGAACTAGGCGTCGAAG
>JAAETH010000380.1 GCA_024228575.1 Actinomycetes bacterium | reverse complement strand
GGGAAGTCGCGCACGCGATCGGGGCCGTTGTCCTTTCGGTCGGCGCGCCGCCCATCGTCACTCGCGACATCCATCTCGAGGACCTGCCGCCTGAGCTCCGCCACGAGTGCGTGGTGGTCGCTGACTCGGCCAAGTTCATGCAGACGGCAACAGGGGCATGACCGACCCGCCGGCGACCCTCCAGTTCCGTCGTTCGCTCGTCGGATGCCCGCCGCACGATGGGCATGCGGGATCCTCAGCGCCGTTGATGTCGCCATCGAAGCGCTCATCGCTGGAGCGAACTCCCCCACCCTGCCAGCGCTCGCTGGCGTCCCCGCAGCACAGGCAACCCTGGAGGACGCACCAGGGTCACAGGTCGTAGACGGTGGTCTCGATGCCTGATGCCAGCAGTGTTCGGGTGATGATCGACTCGACGCTCTCCCATTCGCCGCCGGCGAGACCGCA
Organism: Actinomycetes bacterium; assembly: GCA_024228575.1. Taxonomy (GTDB): domain Bacteria; phylum Actinomycetota; class Acidimicrobiia; order Acidimicrobiales; family Poriferisodalaceae; genus JAAETH01. The sequence goes on along the minus strand of JAAETH010000380.1, from coordinate 1,681 downwards.
GCCGATGCGTGGCATGTGGACCGATGCCCCGAGGGCGAGCGCTTCGTCGGCGAGGTCGGACAGGCCGGCCTCGATGGCCCAGTAGCGCACGGGTGGCCCGTCGGCGGTTGGTCGAATGTCGTGTTGGCCGATGATGTTGGCAACGAAGAGGTCTTCCTCGACGGCCACGATCTGCACGGCGCCGAGCTCGAAAACGCTGCTGTCGCCGCGTCCGCGGTACCAATCGCGGTAGGCGTCTTCGGGTTGGGGCCATCGTCTGGAGAGTGCGACGACGAAGCCGCGACCCCAGCCGCCGACGTCGTTGCAGATGTGGGCGATGATATTGGGCCCGTGCCCGACTGGCTGGGTGGCGTCACCTTGTAGGTATTGGATGCTCGTCATGCGTGCCTACGGAGTTCGGCTCGGGCGCGCATGAGGGCGAATCCGAGGAGGTTGAGGCCTCTCCAGGCCGAGGGCTGCTCGGCTGCGGGGTTGTTCTTGCCCATGCCGATGCCCCAGATGCGGTCGCGTGGGCTGGCTTCGACCAGGACCCGGTTGCCGGTTTCTACGAGGTAGCTGCGCAGTTCCTCGTTCGAGCCGAACTTGGCGACGGAGGCCCGGGTGACGATGTCGCTGCGATGCGCTTCCCAGGCCGCGTTGTCGAAGTCTCGGACGCCGCGACCGAGGGCCTTTGCTTCTCCGGGTGTGGCAGCGGTGAGGATCTCTTCGAGTGCCTCGTCGTCGGCAAACAGACGGGCCTTGTCCGCCATCATGTAGTGCTCGGCTGATGCGTACGTCACCTCGTCAGCCTCGAACTCGTGCAGGTACCACTGGCTGAGGACGTGAGCGCCGATCTCACCGGATGGTGGTGGGGTATGGCCCCAGAAGAAGAGGAACTTGAGTCGGCGGCCGGCTCCTTCGGCCTCGACGAGTTGGTCGTAGGTCCAGGCGCCGTCGTCGGGTGCGTTCGATGTCGGGGTGGTCATGGTTGGGGGTCCGGGGTGGCTTCGAGCCGGTCGGCGATGTCGGCCGGCAGCGGATAGGGCCGCTCGTCGGGCAACAGAAGAGCCGCGGCGTTGAGGTCGTTTCTGGCGACGGCGTCGCCGATCTGGTGGGCGAGGTCGGTGGCGTCGCTGATGGAGGTGATCCAGTCTTCGACATAGCGGTCGACGGCCTCTCGGGCCAGGCCGACCTGGATGGAGCGGTGATCGAGCGGCTCGAGGTTGAGGCCCCGTTCGGGGTCCCACTGGACCCGGACTGGGCTCGCGTCGAGCAGGCGGCGTGCCTCCTCTCGCCCGAGCCGGGTGGTGGCGTCGCTGAGGCAGGCGTGCCGCAGGGCCCACTCGAATCCGTCGCGGGTGATGTCGATGGCGAGGACCCGTGACTGGCCGGGGTCTTTGCGGGCCCAGCCCGACCGGTAGAGCATCCACCGGAACGAAGGCTTGATCCAGGTCATTCGATCTCGTTTGAACGGCGCAACGAAGGCCCCGGCAGCCAGCGCGGCGTCGGCGATCTCGTCGCGGTAGGCCTGGTAGACGCGGATCGTGGTGTCGTCGTAGATTGTGGGGCTCGGAAATGCGCGCGTGGATGCTGACCAGGTCCGATACCGCCATCCTGGCAGATCGTGTTTCGCATCTTGTACCGCTTCCTGACCGCCCTCGCCCGACTCCTCGTCCGGTCTCAACGGTCCAAGGATCTCGAG
>JAAETH010000379.1 GCA_024228575.1 Actinomycetes bacterium | reverse complement strand
GGAGCAGCAACTAAGGAATCCGGGTGCCCCTCCGATGGAACTCCCCTAGAGTGACGTCTGGAATCTGCGCTTGTAGCTCAATTGGATAGAGCATCTGACTACGGATCAGAAGGTTGGGGTTTCGAGTACCTCCAAGCGCGCTAGTCACCGAGCGGGTATTCGGCCTCATGGGCGACCGACCACCACCCGCCGCGTGACAAACTGCGTGACAGGCGACTCCATTCGGCCCTCCTAGTCGCTGCCGAGTTCGCTGACGATCACCGATTGGTCGTAGCCGGCGGAGGCCACACCAGCACGGTCTACTCGGTGGCGTTCGGGACCGTCGACGGACGGCCCGTGTTGGCCTCCGCCAGCTCCGACGAAACTGTGCGGTTGTGGGACCCAGCCACCGGCGCTGCTATCGGCGAACCCCTCATCGGCCACACCAACACCGTCAACTCGATGGCGTTCGGGGTAATCGGGGAGCGGAGTTTCCTTGCTGCCGCCTCTGGCCCCCACATCTACGTCGAGGTGCTTGGACCTCCACCCCAACCCAGTTGATCCTCGACATCGAAGATCTCGTCCATAGCACTGGCTCCTGTCTGGATGACGGGGTGGATCTGGTGGCGGTAGACGGTCTCGGTGGTCGAGGTGTTGCTGTGGCCGACGAGCTTGGCGATCTCCTCGATCGGCACGCCATGGTCGGAGAGGGTCGAGACGAAGGAGTGGCGGAGCTCCCTCGGTGTCCACTCCGCTGGATCGATCCCAGGGATCCCAACCAAAGCCCGGCGGAAGTCCTTGCGGACGTTCGAGGCGTCCCACTCGATGCCGACGCTGCTCGAGAACACCAGGTCGTTCTCGACCCACCGCTCCCCGGCCCCCCGGCGGAGTTCGTTCTGTCTGCTCCGGTGCTCGTGGAGCACCACCACGCAGTGGGACGGTAGAGCGAGGCTGCGGCGGGAGCGCTTGGTCTTGGTATCGCTACCTCTCCGCACTGACCTCCAGACGTTGATGTGGGGCGGCGTCGGCGGGTCGGTCGACTCGTCGAGCTCGAGGAAGGTGTGCGACCAGGTCAACACCCGCAGCTCCTCGGTGCGGGCACCGGTCATCAGCGACACGGCGAAGTAGGTGTAGAAGGGGTCCGGTCGGAGGTGCTCGAGGATGGCCTTGCTCTGGGGCAGGGTCAGCGACTTCGACGGCCGTCCCGGTCGACCGACCGGCACCTCCTGGACCAGAGCAGCCACGTTGGGGTGGACCAGGTCCCGATCCATCGACCGGCGCAACACATCCAGAGCTAGCCGGATCGAACGAGTCGACAGCTTCGGAGGAAGGGTGGACAGCCACTCCTCGACGTCGGCCACGGTCAGCTCGACCAGGCGGATCGCTCCCAGACCCGGGATGATGTACAGCCGGGCGAAGCCCTCATACCCGAGTTTGGCGGGGGTGTGGCGTAAGTCCTGGTTAGCGGGGCGCGTCGGGAGGGTGTTTCCCCTACGTTTCGGTGTTTTGCCTGGTGAGGGGTTCAGGCGACGCGGGCGGTGTCCCAGCCGTGGGTGTCGACTTCGAGGGCGGCCAGGATCTGGGTTTGGAGGGGGCTGCGTCGGGTGATGAGCCCGATGTCTCGACCGCCGGCGTTGATGTGGACTTGGCGGATGCGGCCGAGCTCGCGCAGCGCCCGCTGTGCTGAGAGGTACTGGTTGTCGATGTCGGGATCGGCGATGTTGGCCGCGGCGAGCGTCTTGGTGATCAGGGTCTCGACCACGGCGGCGTAGACGCAGATGGCGATGTGGCCCTTCACTCGCTTTTCGGTCCAGTGCCGGACCGGTCGAAGGTGCAGGAAGTCTTTGAGGGTACGGAACCTCGACTCGACGTGCAGCAGCTGCCGGTAGGCGGTCACGATCCTGGTTGTGGATGCCTGGTTTGTGGTGAGGCTGGTGGTCAGCACGTAGCGGCCAGCGAGCTGTTGTTCGTAGTCGTGTGCTGGGTCGTTGTAGTGATACAGGAACCGGCCGTGGCCGATCTCGAGTTCGAACAAGCGGGCAATTCCGGAAGGCCCGAGGATTGCTTGGGCTGCTTTGCCGATCTTGGCGGGGTCTTTGAGCCGGCCAGCCCGGACTCGGTCTTCCAACGCCACGAGTTTGGCTTCGGTCTTGGTCACCAGTTCGGCGGTGCGGGCGGTGTCACGGCGGTGCCGTTCATCAGACTCAACGACCACGGCCCGGGTCCCATCGGCGAGGCAGACTTCGGCGGCACGACTGTTCGCCGCGGCCACCTCGACCCAGGTGACATCCTCAGCATCAGCGAGTTGGAGGGCTTCGGCGCATTTAGCGTCGCGATGGAGTTTGGTGGCCAGGATGTGATCGAACCCGTTCTTTGCGGTCTCCTCCACGTCGGCGGCGGTGATCAAGCCCCGGTCGGCGACGACGGTGATCGGCCCGACCTTGAACCGCTCGGCGAGATCGGTGAGCACGTCTGGGAGGGTGGTGGAGTCGCTGGTGTTCCCGGCGAACACGTGATGGGCGATCGGGATCCCATCCCCAGTGCACAACAAGCCGATCACGACCTGCGGCCGGTCACCTCGCTTGTCACGCGAGTAGCCGAACGCCTTGGACGGGAACCGGTCCGAGGGCCGGGGGTCACCCTCGAAATAGGTGGAGGTCAGGTCGTAGCAGACCATGGAGAGGTCCATGTTCGTCAGGTCACACAGGCGGGCATACAACTCGGTCTCGGTCGCTTCCTTGACGTCGGCGACCGCGTCGAGAGCCCGGTAGTACTGGTCCAGGGACGGTGACGCCCAGCCATCGGGCATGGCCACGTCACGATCAACCCATTCGATCAGGCGGCGTTTTGAGCACGGGTCGATCAGCCGGTTTGTCACCATCGCGAACACTGCTTCGGACAACAGCCCGGCTCCACGATCAGCGCCTTGGGTAGCGAACCAGAGATCGAGGCCGAGGCGTTCCCACACCGCAGCCACCGCAGCGGTCGACCCCACGATCCGGGTCTCCTCCGCCGTCACCGCAGCCACCGCGACCTGGTCGCGCCGGAGATGGTTCTCCAGGGCACAGATCACTCGTTCCAATTCGCCCGAGGCCCGCAGGGCAGTTACTTCACCCAGGCGGAGCAGGGTCCGGTGCGTGTTCTTGCCATCGACTCGCACCGACTCGACCAGCGACAAATACTCATACGTCTTGTCGCCCCTCTTCCGCCGAGTCGTCTTCACGTG
>JAAETH010000378.1 GCA_024228575.1 Actinomycetes bacterium | reverse complement strand
GGCTCATCTGCTCTAGTTCGGCTGCGGTCCAGATCTTCGGTTCGGCCACGACGCGACCGTACCAGGTGGGTCTGACGCTTCGACTCCAACAGGCCTGAGGTCGGGCCCCGCATCTACACCGGGCGATGGTTCCGCCCCGAAGGTCTCATCGGGTGTGCTGGTTCGTGGCCGCCACCGAGCCGGCGGTACGGGGCACCATCGGGCCGGAATATCGGGCGAACAATATGTGATATCTCGTAGCGCCCGTATGAGCCGATCTCGCGCGGCAAGGACCGACCCGCAGCGGACATCCGTGCTCTGACATTTCCGAGCACTCGACCCGCTGCAGTCCGCCGGCATTGGTGGGCGTAGGGCGACCAACCAGCGGGGCTGTTCCCGCGCGTGGGCCGCCACTGCTGAAACCATCGTGTGCGTCGCGGAAGGCGTGTCGAAGATCGAGCCCTTTATGGCACGATGGATGCGCCATGGTGACGATCAACATCGACCTGACCGACGCCGAACGGTCGATGCTGCTGGCTGGGATCAACGAGTGGGGCGGCCCAGCCGCGGTCACCGACGAGCTTGCGTTGGCCATGGGCTTCGCTGACCGGGAGGACCTCCACCACCAAAGCGGCCGACTCCGAGGGGCAACCAAGTCAGGATCGTCGTTGGACGCGTTCGACTGGGCGCGAATCCTGGTGATGACAGAGTTCGTCTTCGCCAGCGACGTCTTCGGATCTGGGCTGGACTGGTCGATCACGACAGGAATCCCGGACGCCGCAGCAATCGCGACACTTCGAGGCCTGCAACGGAAGTTCAACCAAGCTGGCGCAGCACGCAACCAGTTCAAGCCGACGAGCCACCAGGAATACCAGTGGCAGAGCGGCGCTGCCACGGCGATCCGAACCTACAAACACGGAAGGACCGATCTCCCAGCGCTGATCGCAGCCATGTCCGAGACCGTCGAGAGCTTCGGCGATGACCTTGAGGCGCTCCAGGACACTGCCGCCAAGCTACAAGGATTGAGCGCGCTGCCCGAGCTAGAACAACGCGAAGCTGTCATGGCCGAGTTCGATCGACTTGAGGCCTCGTTCCTGGATCGCCTGGGCGGTCGCCGCCGCATGTTCTGGCTCTAGAAAGGCCTCTCGGTGCGAACGATAGCGAGCCGGCCACCATCGGACGGTGCCCGCAGCTCTTCGGCACTTCCCGAGCGCTCAGAATTGGCGGAGGCTCACCAGCTGGCTGGGTCTCGAGGAACTGCTCGTACCCGGCATTCCGAGCGTGGCCAAATGCCCGAGAACGCGCATCACTATCCCGGCGCATGGGGACGACTGGCGCCGGGATGTTGGGCGGACAATATGGGATGGCCAAGTGGTGCTCGGGAGTGCCGATTCCGAAGGGGCGGCGCGGTGTGACGACAGCCGCTGGCAGGGGTGTTGGCACGGTCGACCGGTCCCGCCTGTGTGCGAGAATCGGCTCATGGCTGCAGTCGAGATTCGCGCGGCGACTCCCGAGGACGCTGCTGCGGTCGCGGTCTATCACGACCGCTGTTTCAGGAACATGTACTCGTCGCAGCTGGCCGTAGGCGCGTTTGAGGCCCCCGACCAAGAAGCCACCAGGCGGCAACTCCAGGATTGGTTCCGGCCCGAGTCGGCGTTTGAGACTCGAGTAGCCGTGGTCGATGGCGCACCAATCGGCCACGTCACGGTAAGTGGTCGCTATCTCGTCCATCTGTTCGTCGGGCCAGACCGTCAGGGCAGGGGCGTGGGCCGATACCTGCTCGAGCAGGGCGAAGCGATGATTGGCGCTGGTGGCCACACGGACTGGGAGCTGCACGCGAGGGTTGAGAACCTGGCGGCGATCGCCTTCTACGAGAGGGCGGGATGGACCGTGACCGGCCGTCTGGTTCACACCGTCGAGCACGGCCTCAGCTACGACGAGCAGGTCCTCATCAAACACCGTTCTTGACGGGTCGGCTTCTCTGGGTTCGGGGCGACCTGGAGAGATTGCCTCTGTGCAGCTCGGGCCAACGGGCTCGCTCGGAATAGGTGCCGAGCATGCGGGCCCCGCCTGCGGACTTGGGTCACGCTGCCGGCGTTTCACGCAGTATCGGTGCCCATCGCCGCGCCGGGTACGGGGGCAGGCGAGAGTTGGGGTATTGGGCTGCTGGTATGGGACGCCGAGCTGGTTGAAGTAGCGAATACCTGAACGTCGGGCGGGTCAGGGGTTGTCGAGCACTAGGGCCTCGACTCGTTCGAGTAGCGGCGGTCGGGGCTTGCGCCGGACCGGGAGTATCAGGGTGGGGATGCCGAGGGCGGCGGCGCCCCCGTCGGGGTGGGGGTTGTCGCCCACCATCAGACATCGTTCGGGTGGAACGGACACGAAGTCGAGCGCGGCCTGGAACATGCGGGGGTGGGGTTTGGTGACACCGACCTCGTAGGAGATGGCGAACCCGGTGATCCGGTCGAGGATGCCCAGTGCATCAAAGTGGGGGCGGAGGTCGACGTGGAAGTCGCTGACGATGGCGATCTTGATGCCCTGGTCATCGAGTCGGGTGATCACCTCGACGGCCTCGGGGTGGGTGGGGTAGGTGTCGAGGTCGCTGTAGGAGGCTTCGATGGCGTCACCGAGTTCGGTGTCGATGCCGGCAATGTGGCAGATGGTTCGTTTGGTGTGGGCGTGGTCTTCCGCGGAGAGATCGCAGCGTTTGTCGGCTTCGATCGCGGCCGGGTGCTTTTCGGCGGTTCTGTAGGCCTCGGCCAGCGCTTCGACCTGATTGGTTGGCCGTCCTAGGTGCTCCAGTACTTGTCCGAAGCGGTCCTCTTTGGTGGGGTAGTCCACGAGGGTGCCGCACCAATCGAACAGCACGGCCTCGGTTGAAGACTGGGCACCAGGCACGGCTCGAACCGTAGCCGGGTCCGTGTTCAGCGTCGG
>JAAETH010000377.1 GCA_024228575.1 Actinomycetes bacterium | reverse complement strand
GCGCTCTTGAACCGGCGAGCGGGGTGGTGTGGTGGAGGAGGAACAGGTTGCGGGCTGCTTGGGTGGTCCAGGCGCCGGTGGGGTTGGTGGTGGTGCCGGCGAAGAAGACCTGGCGGGTGGGGATGTGGATGAAGAACAGCACGTAGTAGCGGCGGAGTAGGGCGGTGTCTGAGCCTCGGTGAAGAAGTCGCAGGCCACCGCGGCCTGGGAGTGAAGGAACTGCGACCAAGTGACCTCAGATCGATCTGGGGCTGGGTCGATGCCGCTGGTCTTGAGGATGCTCCACACCGTTGAGGAGGCCATGCGGTGGCCGAGGCCTGTGAGTTCGCCGTGGATGCGTCGGTAGCCCCAGGTGGGGTTCTCGGTGGCGAGGCGGAGGACGAGTTGTCGGATCTCGGTTGCGGTGGCTGGTCGTCCCGGTCCTCGTGAGGGTTGTGTCCAGTGGCGGGTGATGCGTCGTCGGTGCCATCGCAGGAGGGTGTCGGGGGTGACGATCCAGCCGGTTCGGTCTGGGCGGGGGAGCGCGGCGGCGATGACACCGAGCAGGGTCCGATCATCGTCGTTGATTTCGGGTCGGTCGACTTGTCGGCGGAGGACGCCGACTTGGTGGCGTAGGACGATGAGTTCGAGGTCCTTGGATCGGCCGGAGCGTACGGCGAGCCGGGCCAGGCCGGCGATGAGGCGGTAGAGGATGCGATACACAGCCGATCAGCATCGTCCGTGTTTCGCCTGATCAGCACCCACGGCCGGATATTCGGCCCCCACAGGCCCGAGCGGCTGGTCTGCAGGAGGTGAACAGGGGCTCGTTGCTGCTCGGCTGGTCCGAGGTGGGCGTGGTACCAGCCCGTGAGGCTACGAGTGAGCTCCGGGGCCTCTGGTGGTCTCGACGGTTTCCCAGACCCGATGGAAATGCTCGGCGCACCTCCGAATCCCGACATAGTTCAAGGCTTTCCCAAATAGCCGTCACCACATGCCGCCCTGACTCTGAGATATGCCCGCACCCGCTCGGTATCCCCGCTCCACCACGGCGGTTCCAACTCTGGAGGCAATGCGCTATTGCCGGGAGTGGTGTGGGGTCATTGGGCCGTGGGCTGGGTTGGGTGACGGGAGGGTTGGCGCGCCTGATTAGCGGTTGGACAGGGGCGCTAACCGGGTGTGGTGTCGGGCGCTCATCGGGAGTTCGCACCATGCCGGCATGACTACTTCACAGCAAGGCCATCGCCACATCAACCACGACCCGATCTGGGTCCGCAGAATCGGAGGGTCCGCAGTGGCCGTGTTGGCTGCTGTGGGTGCCCTCACGATCGGCACACAAGCGTTCGACCAGTCCAGCAATCCGGGAACTACCACCGGTGCCGAGGCGGAGCCCTCGGCGATGCTGCACCCCGACCAGTTCGCCGCCGCCATCAACCAAGCCGTCGCCGGTCTCGAACCGGAGCCCTCGGCGATGCTGCACCCCGACCAGTTCGCCGCCGCGATCGATCAGGCCGTCGCCGCGGCACTGGCGGGCTGATCCGGCGTGGCTGGTTGTTCGGTAGGGTCTGGGTGCGCGCCGGAGGGGGTTGGAGTGCTGGTTGTCCGCCTGCTGGGTCCCGTCGATGTCATCGACGAACAAGGACAGGTCCGGGCGTCTGGTTCTGCGCTTCGCCGCAGTGTGCTGGCGTTGTTGGCGTTGGAACCGGGCCGGGTTGTCGACCCGGAGTGGCTGTTGGACCAGGCCTGGGACACGACCCCACCCCAGTCGGGTTTGCGGGCGTTGCGGTTCCACATCTCCAAGCTCCGCTCCGAGCTGGGTGAGAGTGGGGCGATCGTCACGGTGGGCTCCGGCTACCGGCTCGACGCCGAGGTCGATGTCGCTCGGGTCGAGTCCGAGCTGGCTTCGGGCCCGCGGGGCGCCGACCAGTACGAGGCCTTGCTGGGCGTCTGGAGGGGTGAACCGCTGGCCGATGTGGCTGGGTGCGCCCTGCTCGAACACGAGCGGGTACGGCTCACGGAGCTGCAACTCAGTGTCCTGGAAGGCCTGTACCGGGCCCGCATCCAAGAACAAGACGGTCCGACTGTGATCGGTGCGTTGACCCGGGTGTGTTTGGACAACCCGCTGCGGGAGGGGTTGTGGGCCAGCCTGATCGCGGCCCACTATCAGGCCGGCCATCAGGCCGACGCCTTGCGGGCCTATGACCGGCTCCGGGTCAACCTGGCCGAATCACTGGGCGTCGACCCGGCCCCGGCCCTCCAGGAACTCGAACAACAGATCCTGGCCCAAGACCCCGACCTCGCCGGTCTTCTCCCCCTCACCAGCCACCAACCCGGCATCAACCCCGCGCCCGCCGCGTGGCCAACCCCGATCAGAGGCAACCAGGGAACCGGGGATGTGCGATTCGTCGACGTCGATGGACTCGGAATTGCCTGGGAGCAGTATGGCCGGGGCCCTGAGTGTGTGGTGATACCACCCCTGGTGAGCAATATCGAGCTCCAGTGGGAGAACGAGCTGTATCGGCGCGTGCTCGAACTCATGGGACGTCATCTGCACGTCACCCACTTCGACAAGCGGGGAATGGGGCTGTCCGACCGCTGGGATGGCACTCCCACGCTCGATCAGCGAATCCACGACATCGTGGCCGTGATGGACGCTGCCGGTCTCGATCGCGCCCATGTGCTCGGGATCTCCGAAGGGGGCCTCATGGCGCAGCTGTTCGCCGCGAACCACCCCGAACGGGTCGACCGGCTGGTGCTCGCGAACTCGGCTGTACTGGGTGTCGAACCGTCGGCCGAGTACTCGGCGAGGGCGCTCGACAGTTGGCCGCTGGTGATCGAGGGGTGGGGTCGTGACGCGTCATCCTGTATCGGATGGTGGTCGCCTTCGAACAGCCAGGACGAGGCCTTCGTTCGCTGGTTCGGTCGGTTCCAGCGACAGTCGGCGACCCGCGCCGACTTCGAGCGCCAACTCGAAAGCATGTACGCCTTGGTCGGACTGTCAGATGGTTTCCTCGACGACATCACCGCGCCGACGCTGGTTGCCAATTCCTCACAAGATCAGGTAGTCAACTCCGAATCGGGTGACTATCTGGCCCGGAGAATCCGGAACGCGGAGCGCACCGTGTTCGACAACGACGACCACTTCTACTTCCTGGGTCACCACTGGCTGGAGGCGACGACGGCCATCATCGAGTTCATGACCGGTGCAGCGGTCGCGCAGCCCTCCGAGCGATGCTTCGCGACGGTGGTGGTCACCAGGATCGTCGGTCCGACCGCCCAGCTGGCGGCTCTCGACGACCGTGCCTGGGATGCCGCGGTCGATGATCACGATCGAGTCGCGTGGGCTCTGGCCGATCGCCACGCAGCGACGATCGTCAAGAGCACAAGTGACGGGCTGTTGGCCAGACTCGAGTCCCCTAGCCAGGCGGTAGCTTTCTGCCGAGACCTGGCTGAGCGACTCACCTCTACAGGAATCCGCATCCGCGCTGGCGTTCACTCCGGAGAGATCGAGATCAGACCCAACCACGACATCACAGGTGTCGCGGTCAACCTCGCAGCCGGAGTCGAACAGGCGGCACCCGACGGCGCTATCTATGTCTCCTCGACAGTGCGGGACATCCTGCTCGGAGGCGCGCACCGATTCGAGGACCGAGGCCAGCAGTCCCTCAAAGGCATCGACGGGGTGTGGCGCCTCTACGAACACGTTTCCTGAGATCAAGAGCGCACCACAACGTCGGTCAGACTGACCGCGAGCAGTCACAACAACCCACGCTGTAGTGCCGGGAGTGGCTCGGGTTGCCGGGCGCTCGAGCCCGCTCGGTAACGCTCGGAACCGGTGCCACCGAGCCGGCGGATTGGGACGGTCGGCGGCGGGATACTGGGCAGGCGATATGGGACGCTGGTCGGCGGAAACGGACCGCAGGGCGATTCCGGTTGCCGCGTTACGTCTGGGCGGGCCTGGGGCCGTCGCGAGGGATGGTGAGTGATGACGGAATCGGACGAGGATCTGTTTCGGGCGATTGATGACGTTCTTTCGTTCGTGGATCTCGTCGTTCCGAGCCAGCTCACGACGGAGCAGGACACAATCGGCGACGTGCTGGGCTGCGCCGCTGTTCGCCGCCTCGCTGAGCTGCTCAGGGCTGAGTCGACGCTGGCGAAGTCGGACAACGCAGCGACATCTCGAGTGATCGGCAGAGCAGTGATCGAGGCTTGGCTGTGGGCGGTCTATCTATTCCTTGATCCAGACTCCGCGGTCGACCGTCTTGTCGACGAGAGCGAGGGACACCACCGGCGGCTTCTTGTTGGGATGAACCGGATGTGGGAACTGATCCCGAGCCTGAGTTCATCCGATCTCGACGAGCCAGAGCCAGTTCCGCCAGCTTCCGGCACCGCCAACCCCGACGTACGCCGGCTCGCCGAAGCGACCGCGGACGCCATGCGTCGCCACGGATACAACGGCGATCGGGCGGACGGGAAGTACCACAACGAGTACCGGTGGGACTCGATGTACGACACCCATCCGAGCTTCGATCTCAGCGGCGCTACAACAATTCACCCGAACACGCTCGCCGCCGGGTACCCGATCCGTCAACGCAGCAGTGTCGTTGTGATTGAACAACACTGCTGGCGAGGATCGGATCACCAGAGGAACTCATCGTCCTCGACGAGAAGGCTGCTGTGCTGTCGTGCTGGCCCATTGATGCCGATGCAGCGGTCTCTATTGAGACGCCCGTTGAAACAGTGACATGGGGATGGTGGCTGTGGTAGTGACTGCATGGCATCGCGATAGGGGGATCACATGGTTGGATGGCGCACGCGGCTTCTCGTCGGCTTCGGGATTCTTGGGATTCTGACGGCTGGGACAGCAGCGGCTGACGTTGTGGGGGACGCCGGCGAGGTGGACGAGACCGGGGCTTCCGCTCCGCCGGAGGGTGTCGTCCTTATCGTGGACGAGGCCGAGATGATCCGCCAGGCCGCGGCGATGTTGGCGCGGACGCAAGAAGCAGTCGTCGACGAGGCTCACGCCAAGCGAATCCTGGAGCATCAAGCCCAGGCGGATGACGTTGCTGATGCGTTCCGGGCGGCGTTCCCTGAACAGTTCGCTCAGATGCACCACCCTGGCGTTGGTGACTCCACGGTCCTACTGGTGAAGGGGTCTGCCACGACAGCGATGCGAGAGCTGGCAGGGGAGGATGTCGAAGTTCAAGGCGGCGCGAAGTTCAGTGCCGAAGAACTCGCTGGGCAGGTTCAGCCGCTCACGATCGCGCTCCACGAAGCGGGCTACGCCGATGCCGGCGTCGGCGTGGAGGTTCAGCGGCTGGTAGTCACTCTGCCTACGGACGACGTGGCGCGGCAGACTGGCCAGAGAGCTGCGAGCGACTTGGATCTCGCCACGCTCCTAGAGCGAGCACGCGAGCTCTCAGGGATGACTTCTTTGGACCTTGGAGAATCGGATGTGCGACTTGATCTTCGGGATAGCCAGGTTGCCCTCGCCCAGACTCACAGCTACGGGGGTGGGAAGATCCACGTGTACGGCGATTCCAACAACTACTGCACCACTGGCTTCACCGCATACAGCCCGGTGTACGGGAATGGAGTCATCACAGCGCGTCACTGCACGTCGGTGACCCGCTATCGAGAGAACAGCGGAAATGAGTACAGTGCGCCGATTCGGATCAACTCGAGTGGCACCTACGGCGATATCGAGTTCCATACGACAGCTCACACAGAGTTTGACGACTTCTACGTAGGTTGGAGCACCCTCTGGGATGTCACAGGCTACGTCGCACAAAGCAATATCAACGTTGGTGACTGGTACTCACGGTACGGACGCAAGACCGGCCAGTGGTCGGCTCAGGTCACATCGACATCGATCTCTAGGCCCCTTGCCTGGGGCACGGCCTACAACCTCGTTCAAACGACCTACTCGCAAGACGATCTCGGCGATTCGGGAGGACCCTGGTTCAACGGCTCAGGGAAAGCGGTGGGCATTCAGTCCGGCCATGATGCCCCTCATCCGATTACGTTTGTTATCCCCAACTCGTACTTCAGTAGCGTGGATCGCGCCATGACCGGCCTCAATGTGACGGTACTCTCGTAGGAAGGTTTGGATCCGGGAGGCTGATCGTCGTTGCATCTAGTCCGGCCGCTGCTATTGGCTCTGGCACTCGTGGCTTCGGGATGCTCGCAGTCAGATGACCCCCCGGCGGGCCGTCTAGAGGAGGGGCGCCTTGAGGAATCGACAGCATCTGTTGCGACTACCAGCACTGCAACTCCAGGGGCGACTGAGGGTATCGAGGAGAAAGCCTCATTTGCGGTCGTCCCGTTCGAAGAGCGGCTGATTGGGGCGACACCTCACTCTGGCACATTCACGCTGACCAATGGCTGTGTGACCTATGGGGATGAGTACCTCGGTAAGGACTTTGCAGTGGCCGTCCAGGAGTCTCCTCTCGTTGGCCTTACTGACGATATGAGAAGCCTGCAAGTTCCCTTCCGTCGCGTGAATCTGGCCGACGAAGTGACCTACGACGTCTGGGGCCAGCCTCTCCAGGGTGACGCCCTGTACTTGACCGCACCACCAACGTCCTGCCCAGGGGAGGTGTTTCTCGTACTTCAGGTCGACCGTCAGGACCGCGCTCAGGACGGCTCAATGGTTGCAGTCATGATCGAATGCACAGAATGTGGTCTCGCGATCAGCTTGCGCGGGCTCCGATACGAGAGTTCTCTGCAAGCGGTGTCGGCCGGCGACGAGGCATTCGAACTGCTGGCCGACCGGGTTGAAGGTCTCAGCGGGGCGTCGGCCTGGTCAACCGCTGTGTCCGGAACCATCGTGGTGAAGTTCGAGGATCCGGATCGCCCCTCGGTCCTCCTCTCGAACCCGGCACTGGAGGACTAGCTCGAAGGGGTGCGGACGATCCTCTCTAAGACAGGCAAGATAGAGCGCGAGGTTGTCCGCGATCGGGGGCTGGAACAAGCCCTGACCCCAGTGGAGCCTGTGATTGACCCCGTGGAGGTTCTTCACGATGCTGGTTGGCCAATTTCACGACGTGGAACGGGTCGGCGACCTGAACCGCGGCGGGCAGCATCGTGGTGAACGCGAGTCGCCACGGCCCCGACAGGTCCAGCGTCGCCCACCCAATCCGGTCAAGCCACGCCTGGTCCTGTTCGGCGAACCACGTGCACGCCTGTGGGTGCCCGTTGTTCGGTCGTGGGTGCTGACCAGGCACGATGCACTCCATCCTGGGTCCTCATGTTTCGCATCCTCTACCGGTTCCTCACGTTGCTGGCACGCCTCGCCGTACGCTCGGGACGCTCCAAGGACCTCGAGATCATCGTGCTCCGCCACCAACTCACCGTCCTCCAACGCCAAATCGTTCGGCCCGCGCTCACCGACAACGACCGAGCTGTGCTCGGCGCGATCGCAGCCGCGCTCCCCCGCCAGCTGCGTGTCGGTTGGATCGTCACCCCCGACACCCTGCTCCGCTGGCACCGACGTCGCGTCGCCCGACACTGGACCCAACCCGCCCGACCACCAGGACGACCATCCACCGCCGCCGAGATCCGGCAGCTGATCATCGACATGGCCACCACCAACCCCACCTGGGGCTACCGACGCATCCACGGCGAGCTCACCCGTCTCGGCCACCACATCGGCGCCTCACCTGCGCTACGGCCTGTCCTACCGCGACGTCGAAGAACGCCTCGCCGAACGAGGCATCGACGTCGACCACGTCACCAGCTACCGATGGGTCCAACGATTCACACCGCTACTCATCGACGCGGCCCGACCCTGCCGTCACGCGGCCGGTGACCGCTGGTTCGTCGACGAAACCTACGTCAAAGTCAACGGTGTCTGGCGCTACGTGTACCGCGCCGTCGACCAACACGGCCAGGTCATCGACGTCTACGTCTCGAAACGACGCAACACCGCCGCAGCCAGGCACCTCTTCGAAACCGCGTTGACCGGCCACGGGCGACCGACCGAGGTCACCACCGATCTGGCCGCACCCTTGCTGCGCGTCATCGAAGAGCTGATCCCTGAAGCGTCGCACGACACCGAGCAGTATTCGAATAACCGGATCGAGTGGGACCACGGCCGACTCAAAGCAAGACTCCGGCCAATGCGCGGTCTGCTGACCGATCGGACCGCATCGGTGGTGATCCGCGGTCACGCCTTCGTCCAGAATCTTCGACGCGGTCACTACGAACTCGGCGTGGAAGCCGACCGCGACTGTCTACGCGTCGCGGCCGCTTTCGATGAGCTCGCCGCTGTGATCTGACCGAAGCCCGACACCAAGTCGGCAGAGTCGCGCCCGCCGATCGATCAACGTAACAGTGCCCCCACGACGCAATCGCTGACCAACGTCCCTGTTCTGCAACCGGTGGGCGTGGTCGAATTCGTAGATGACGACAAAGAAGGTGATCGTTCTGGCTGCTGTCGCAGCCGTGTTTGGGCTGACCTGCAGTGGCCTATGCCAGCGACGGTGCGGTCAATGCGGGTGCCGCGCAGGGCGCGGCCACGCCTGCGGTCAACGACCAGCGCAAGATCCGGTTCAGGCCGACGGCCCTGCAACGGGGTCGAAGGAGCAGTCCGCAGACCCATCCGTCCCGGCCGCATAGCGCGCCACGCTCCCGGCGTTCAGGGGCACTCCGGCACCGGGATATTGGGTGCGCGGTATGGGATACCTTGCGGCTGGGGCGGCCCGGCGGTCAGGCTCGCATGGAGGGGATCTGGGCGAGCAGGGATCGGGCAAGGGCAGCGGTGTTGTCCGCTTCAACTGTGGTGGCCCGGTCGATGGCGTCCTCGAGTAGCTGTTCGGCGAGGTCGATGTCTCGGTTCCACCTGCTGTTGATGGCTTTGCGGGCGGTGGCCAGCAGGGCATCGGCAACCGCGGCGTCGTCGGGGCTGTCGAGGAAGAACTCGTCGGGGTTGGCTGTGACGTAACGGTCGAACAGGGTGTCCCAGTTGGTGTCTGGATTCCGGTCGAGTTCGTAGAACCGGTCGTCACAGCCGTTGAGGCGATCCAGGCTCTGTTTGGTGAGGCCGGCGAGCCGTTGTTTGCGGGTGTCCCAGTCCCGCGGGTACGGGGCGTGGAGCAGGTTGGCAGCGTCTTCGAGCACGGTTGCCCAGTCGGCCGCACCGAGCTGGGCGGCTCCGTCGATGGCTTCGGGCATCAGGTATCCGGTGGAGTTGGAGAAACACTGATGGAATCCGCCGTTGTTCACTTCGGCTCGGATCCAGTGCAAGCCGTAGAGGGCGCGTTGGCCCGGGGATAGTTGCGCGAGGCGGTCGTCGGGTTGGTAGGGGGTGGAGAGCTCGTTCCAGATCCGACTGATCAGGGAGAAGGGGTACTCGTAGGCCGTCGCTTCCCGGATCACCCTGAAATCGTCTGCGTCGTCTGGCACCGGGCCATCCTCGTCATGCGGGCAAGCCGGGCGCAAGAACCCGCGAGGCGGGTTGCGCCACCGAGCCGGCAGCGTTAGGGGACTGTCCGCTGCGGGGTTCGGGGATGCACGCTATGGGATTCCTGAGTCGCTCGACCGGGCGTCCGGTATCAAGCAGGGTGCGGGCACCCATCGCACGGGGTGCGCCCGGAGCGTTGTCGAGCACCTCGGGCCGACAATGCCATGAGCGCAGACGTGCCGATCGGTGGCTGTCCCCGGCAGCTGAGCGATTCCCGTTCTTGCACCCAGTGGCAGTTCCCACGGGATAGGTGGCGTCTACGGCGGGTTGGGGCGTAGGCGTAGGTGGTCGTCGGCTGGGCGTGCGGCCATGACGAATCCCAGGAATGAGTCGGTCGGCCCTGTCGGGCTGACAGTGGCGGGTCGTACCTTGTCGTTGGATGCGGGCGATTCGGGTTCTGTTGGTTTCAGCGGTGCTATCGGGGATGGCGTGGGTGGGCTCCGGTTTGGGGGCCGAGGAGCCGACACCTGACGTGTTCACAGCCCCACCGGTGGATCTGACAGCTTCGGGTTCAGTCGCGAGTGAGGGTGTTGGGGCGGTTGAGTTGTCCGGTGATGCTCAGGCCACTGGTGAGGTTCGGGCTGCGCTGGAGTCTCTGGTGGCTGGCGGCCCGGTGAGCTACTCCTGGTTAGCGGTGACCGAGTCCGATGCCGCCCATTCCATGGTGTCGCGGACTGGGCGGTGGGATGGCAGCACCCGGAGCGGCCATCTGAGCACGGAGATCACCATGGTGGAGGCTTCGACTCGGGTTGACCCTCTGGGCCAAGCGGCCGCGGCGTTGGGTGATGGTGGTGAGACCCGGTCGGGTCAGTACACGATGACGGTCAGCGAGGGTGAGCTGGTGGTCGAGGCCAATGGTGGGGAACCGGAGGTGGTGCCTGCAGGACCCCAGGCCGAGGAGTGGATCGCCGTGCTTGACCCGAACGTCACGCTTCTGGCGCCTCTGTTGATCGAGTTGGGGGCGGTTGAGAGGGGCGAGCCCACGGCGGCGGGCATGTCTTATCGCGTGGCACTCGATGGCGATGTGGTGGCTCCGCTCGGGGTGGAATCCTCGCTCAAGGAGCGGCTCGAAGCCACCGGCTTCGACGGTGTGACCGGCATCGAGGTACCGGCCACGGTGGTCATAGACAGTGCTGGTGCGGTGACGATCCGGATCGATCTCACACCCTGGTGGGCCGCAGTCAAAGCAGAGGGGCCTGCGGTGCCAACCACCACTGCGACTGTTGAGTTGAGCTTCCAGTTCGAGTAGCTGAATCAGGCCCCGCGTCCCCCAGCCCAACACGGGCAGCATCGGCGGATCACCACTACCGCCCTCAGCTCTTCACCCCTGCCCCCGAGCCGGCGTAGGGGGACGGTCGGCCCCGGGATGTTGGGCGGACAATATGGGATGGCCAAGTGGTGCTCGGGAGTGCCGATTCCGAAGGGGCGGCGCGGTGTGACGACAGCCGCTGGCAGGGGTGTTGGCACGGTCGACCGGTCCCGCCTGTGTGCGAGAATCGGC
>JAAETH010000376.1 GCA_024228575.1 Actinomycetes bacterium | reverse complement strand
GTGAAGGTTCTCTCGTGAGCAACGGCCTGTCGCCAGGCTTTGGCGTGGTGAAGCTGGTGCAGCTTCAGCCCGATGGGTTGATCGTCGATGGTCCTGGTCCCGGGCCGACAACATCGGTCTACGACGCCAGCCGGCGGGTCGCGGTTGATCGACTGCACATCAGCCCTCGGGGGATCGAAGCGACACTCCCAGGTGGGGAGAGCGTGCTCGACATCCACCATCTCGATCACCCCGGCAAGGCATACGACGACGACGATCTGGTCTGTGTCGGGTTCTCTGGCCACTATGAAGCGATGCGCGGAGAGTTTGGTGAGCACATGGTGGACGGGATCGCCGGAGAGAACATCATCATCGAGTGTGAGGGTGAGATCTGGTTGGATGATCTTGGGGAGACGCTGACGATCGAGAATCAGGACACCGGTGAGCTTGCCACCTTCAAATCGGCCAGGATCGCGGCGCCCGGCGTCGAGTTCAGCCGGTTGTGTGCCCAACGACCCGACGACGATGTATCGGGCGCTGAGCTGGGGGAGATCTGGCGGTTCCTGGGTCGAGGCCGT
>JAAETH010000375.1 GCA_024228575.1 Actinomycetes bacterium | reverse complement strand
TTCGTGAGGCGGCTTGTAGCTCAACGCCGGGTTCCCTATCTGAAGGTTGGCAAGTTCGTCCGGTTCGATCCTGTAGACCTTGACGCTTGGCTCGAAGGCTGTCGGGTAGAAAGCGTGACCTACGGTGGCAGCTGAGCAGAGAGTCCAGGTCTTCTCGCTCGGGGAGCCGAAGAAGGGAACGCCAAAGGACAAACGCCGTTACCTGGTGAAGTGGGCGGTCGACGGACGACACAAGACCCGATCGTTCAAGACCAAGGAACAGGCTGAGCGGCTACGGTCCCGGCTTCAACAAGCAGTCCGAGATGGCCAGCGATTCGACGCCGACACTGGTGAGCCGGTGAGGTGGGAACGCTCAGCAGAGACATGGTGGTCCTGGTCGACGACGTGGCTCAGCCTGAAGTGGCCCAGCCTCGCTGGCAACTCACGCCGAAGTGCTGCCGAGTCGCTAGTTATGGTCACACCGCACCTGGTGCGACGCCGGGCACCTGAGCCACCGGCGAGCATCATGAGATGGCTTTGGAACGTCGGCTTTGTTCCAACCGTGGAGTCGGAACGGGGTGAGGAATTGGTCTGGCTTGATAGGTGGTCCGTCCCGTTGACTGAGATCTCGCCAGGTCTGCTTGAGACTGCATTGACCGCGGCGACGACTCGACAGGACGGCAAGCGGACATCGCCGGACGTAACAAAGCGTCGCTACAGCGGTGTCAAGAGCGTGCTCCGAGCCGCAGTGGGCAGGGAGCTGATTGACGCGAATCCGATCGACAAGGTGGTCTGGTCGGCTCCTCGGAAGTCGTCGGCGGTCAACATCGCCACGCTGCCGTCGGTCGCAGATGTGGTCGAGATCGTCGAGGAGATGGCCGCGGACGAATCGTACGGTCACTACGCCGCATTCTTTGCGACTGTCGGTTTCGCCGGGCTGCGTCCGTCGGAGGTTGCCAGGCTTCGGGTGGACGATCTCGACTTGCCGGTAGACGGTTGGGGTGAGGCTCATCTCAGTGGGGCGCTCACGAGTCCTGGCCCGCTGTACACGATCGACGGTGGGGCGATGGAGGAGAAGAGTTTGAAGCAGCGCAGCGAGGATGAGACTCGGGCGGTTCCGTTGCCGCCGGTGCTCGTGAAGTGGCTGCGATGGCATGTCGAGCGCTTCAAGAATCCGACGGGTGATCGGGTCTTTATCAACCAGCTCGGCAACGATCTATCGAAGGACAACTGGGGCAAGCCTTGGCGTGACCAACGAGCGAGGCGATGGCCGGCAGGCCACAAGCTGGCTCGGACCAGACCGTACGATCTTCGCCACACGGCTGCCACCATGATGCTCCGAGCAGGCGTCTCGCCGGCCGAAGCTGCGCTACGACTGGGACACTCCGTCGACATGTTGATGAAGATCTACGCTGGAGTGTTCGAAGACGAACGACGACGGGCAAACCAGTTGATCGAAGGCGAGTTCGCCGAACTCGACGGGACTGACGATGAGTAGTCCGAACGCCGTCGCCCGGGTCGGTTCTAGCAGCTCGATCATGGCGGCGATCCGTCCGGGGCGGTCGCCTTTTTGCCGTCCGGGCGAGATCTCATTCGCCTATTCGACGCCGAGCGCTTCGACGATCGATGACGAGTCGAGCTGGTCG
>JAAETH010000374.1 GCA_024228575.1 Actinomycetes bacterium | reverse complement strand
GGGTCTGTCAGATTCTTTGTGTAAGCGGGCGTGATGGTGTTCATCGGATGTGGTCGGCGACTCGGTCGCCGTAGTGGACGGTCAGGGTGTTCAAGATGGTCTTCCAGCCGTTGATCCTGCCGGTCATGTTCTCACGGTTCTTCTTCTTGGTCGTGGCGACGAGGTAGAGGACCTTCATCGCGGCTTGCTCGTTGGGGAAGTGGCCTCGGTGCCGGACCGCTCGCCGGAACCGGGCGTTGAGGCTCTCGATGGCGTTGGTGGTGTAGACGACCTTGCGGAGCTCGGCAGGGAACTCGAGGAACGGTACGAACTCGGCCCAGCTCTTCTCCCAGGACCGGATCATCGCCGGGTACTTCTCGCGCCAGTCCTCGGCGAACGTTTCGAAGTGGGCTTCGGCCGCGGCGACGGTCGGCGCCGTGTAGATCGCCCGCATTGCTTTGGTGATCTTTCCCCAGTCGGCCTTCGACGCGTAGCGAAGCGAGTTGCGGACCATGTGTACGACGCAGGTCTGCACCGTGGCGTCGGGCCACGTGGTGCGGATCGAGTCGGGCAGGCCCTTGAGTCCATCGCAGCACACGATCAACGCGTCGGTCACTCCCCGGTTCTTCAGCTCGGTGAGCATCGTGGCCCACTGCTTGGCGCCTTCGCCGCCGGTGGGGCCCAGCCACAAGCCCAGGACATCTCGTTCGCCTTGGAGGTTGACGCCGATGGCGACGTAGACGGGCCGGTTGGCGACCTGGGCGTCGCGGACCTTGATCACGATGGCGTCGATCAACAACACCGGATAGACGGGATCGAGCGGCCGGTTCTGCCACAGGACCATGTCTTCGACGATCTCGTCGGTGATCTTCGAGATCGTCTCCCGCGACACGTCGCTGTCGTAGATCTCGGCCAGATGGTCCTGGATCTCGCCGGTCGTCAGCCCTTTCGCGTACAACGAGATCACGTTGCCCGACAGGCCATCGAGGCGGCGCTGATGCTTCGGTACCGTCACGGGATCGAACGTCCCGGCCCGATCCCGAGGCACCGCCAGATCGACCTGGCCGACCTCGGTCGTCACCGTCTTGGGAGTCGTTCCGTTGCGCGAGTTGCCCGACCCGCGGCCCTCAACAGCATTACGGCCATAGCCAAGATGATCTGTCATCTCGACCTCGAGGCCCGTTTGGAGGACCTGGCGGACCAGGCCAGTCAACAAGCCGTCGTCGCCGGTCAGCTCGACGCCCTCGGTGCGGGCACGGGCCACCAACAACTCGGCCCAGTCCTTCATTGCTGCCTCATCAGGCAACGCGTTCGCCGGCACCGCCGGCAGATTCGAATCAGTCATGGACATGATCCTTCCCGGACCACAGCACTCAGCTGCGGACCCTCAGATCACGCCCGATACACAAAGTTCCTGACAGTCCC
>JAAETH010000373.1 GCA_024228575.1 Actinomycetes bacterium | reverse complement strand
TGACGGGATCCCGATCGCGCATCGGGTCTTTGATGGCAATACCGCAGACTCGGCCACGATGCCCACAGTGCTCGCCGATCTCCAAGACCGGTTCGGAGTCGGCCGTATCGCCCTGATCGCAGACCGGGGGCTGATCTCGGCGGACAACCTGAACCTCGTCACCCAAGCAGGGTTCGATCATGTGATCGCCACCCGACTACGCCGTGACCCCACCGTTGCTGCGGTCCTCAACAAGGCGACCGAAGAAGACGTCGAATGGGTAGAGGTCACTGGAGGACGCACCGCCTGTGAGATCAGCCACGACGACCGACGTCATGTCGTTGTCGATTCACCACCCAGACGCCGTCGTGACGACCACCGCCGCGAGGAACTGCTCGAACGCACCGAAACCCAACTGGCCGCTCTCGCTGACCGCGTCCGCTCGGGCCGCCTTGTTGACCCGGTCAAGATCTCTGCCGCAGCCCAACGCATCCTCAGCGCCTCAGCGGTGTCACGCTGTTTCACCACCAACATCACCCACGGCGTATTCACCTGGAACTACGACGACCAAGCCCTGGACTATGAGCAACGCCTGCTGGCAGGCCGTTACGTGCTCACCACCTCACTGGCCTTCGACCAGGCCACGACCGCCGAGGTGGTCGCCCACTACCAGAGCCTGGCCAACGTCGAACACCGATTTCGGGTCATGAAAGACTTCCTCGGCCTGCGGCCAGTGTTTCACTACACCGACCGACGCGTCCGCGGCCACATCGCCATCTGCGTGCTCGCAGCCGTCATCGAAGCCGTCATGGCCAACCTGCTCGACAGCGCCGCGATCACCGATCCCGACATCGGAACCCAGACCATCACCCCACGACGCGCCCTCACCGAACTCAACCGGATCCGCACCCACCACCTCACCGCCGGCGGCAACGACATCACCGTCACCACCCGACCCAACCCCCTACAAGCCGAAATCCTCGCCGGACTCGATGTCGACACCAACAGCTGGAACAAGCCCACCATCACCAGCCACACCCAGTAGCCGCCCACCGATCTGTTGGCACTCACCGTGAGAATGTAGGGGAAACACCTCACCCGCGCACCCCCTCCCACCAGGCCAAACGCGATCTACCCGTCAAAGTCGGG
>JAAETH010000372.1 GCA_024228575.1 Actinomycetes bacterium | reverse complement strand
GTGACCGCTGCCGAACGATTGCGAAGCAGCTTCACATGGAAGACCTGATCTTCGAACATCCCGGTGAACTCGGTCTCGTACCCACCAACTTGCTCGACGACAGAGCGCCGAGCGAGGAGGTCACACACCGACGTCATCTCGTCGTCCAAGAAACCCTCAACCAGCGTCGGGGGATCAGCAATCATTCCCGCCTCCACCCGGAATCTCTGAACGTCATCTACAGCGTCGTTGGAGTCGGTCGACCACGTTCGCCACAGTTTGGCTGGGCTGACCACGATGTCGACGCCTGGGGTCTCCTCGGAAACGGCCACCTGCCGCTCGAGCTTCTGCGGCAGCCACACGTCGTCGCCGTCGAGAAAGGAGATCCATTCTCCCCTGCAGTGTCCGATTCCGAGATTGCGCGAGGCGCTCATCCCCATGTTGGCGCACCCTGGATGCTGCAACAGTCGGACCTGATGCGGCCGTTCCTCGCAGGCCAATCGAGCAGCCTCGACGCTGCCATCAGACGACCCATCGTCGACCAGGATCAGCTCCCAGTCTGCAAACGTCTGGGCGAAGACACTCTCGATCGCTTCGGCGAGGAATTGCTCCTCGTTCAGGAAGATCACCACGACCGATATCTGAGGAGTACTCATCAAAGCACCGTCGGTGACCAACCACCAGACTCGGGTGCAACCACAGGTCGGCGGATCGTTGGCTGATCCACGGTGTCAGGAGAATTGGACGCTGCTTCAAGACGCGCAAGGACCCCGGTTCCCTGTGCTGAGGGAACGACGACGAGAAGGTCGATTCGAACGGTCGTCATGACAGATGTCCTCGTCGGCGCAGTGGGGTCCGGATGAAGGATCAGTCGACCAGCACGGGGTCGAGCCTGAGATGGTCCTTCTCGGATTCGATTCGTTGCAGGTAGTACCGATTCTCGAACAGCGCCAGTAGAGCACCGTCGCTGCGTGCCATGACGGTGGCGCCCGGAAGCCGCTCGATCTCGGGAGCGCTCTCGGCGTCGGTGCGACGCGCTACCGAATACGGGGCAGCGGTCAGTGCCACAGGCGCGCCGAACTCGTTCTCGAGACGGTGTACGGCGACCTCGAACTGCATCTGTCCCACGGCTGCGAGTACTGGCTCGACGTCGCCCGTGTACTCGTTTCGCAGAACCTGAACCACGCCCTCTTCGTCGAGCTGGGTCAGACCCTTGCGGAACTGCTTGAACCGGCCGGTGTCTGTCGTCCGCACTCGCTGGAATAGCTCGGGAGCAAACGAAGGGATCCCTGGGAACTCGACCGCATCACCTTCGAAGAGGGTATCGCCAACCCGAACCTCGGTCGCGTTCACCAAGCCCACGATGTCGCCCGGGAAGGCGACGTCGACGGTCTCGCGATCGGCTCCGAACAGGGTATGGGCATACTTCGTGGCGAATGGCTTGCCGGTGCGGCCGTGGGTGACGCTCATCCCTCGTTCGAACTTGCCACTGCACACCCGAACCACAGCGAGACGGTCGCGATGCGACGGGTTCATGTTCGCCTGGACCTTGAACGCGAACGCAGAGAACGATGCATCGACGGGACGGGGGCTGTCATCGACGTCGGGACGAGGGGCCGGACTCGGCGCCAGGTCCACGATCGAGTCCAACAGATGCCGAACGCCAAAGTTGGTCAGCGCCGACCCGAAGAACACCGGCGTCGACTCTCCAGCCAGGAACGACTCGGAATCGGCGTCGGCTTCCATG
>JAAETH010000371.1 GCA_024228575.1 Actinomycetes bacterium | reverse complement strand
TCAGGGAGTCGGCAGTAGGCGGTCTTGGGCGGCGCGGGAAATCCGCTCGGTGATCGTTCGGCTCGCATCGTGCTAGGTACCCATTTCCCCAGCAATCGCAATCACGAGAAGTTCGAGGATGGGTATGGTCTGGCACGGACAGCGAGCGGTTCTGTTGGCAATGGCCGTGGTCTTGGTTGGGTGCTCGGGGGATGGCGAGGAGTCCGTCGACTCGACAACGACGAGCGCACAGTCGACCACGGCTGAGGTCACCACTACGACTGTGGCGACGACGACTACGACCACCGAGTCGACGACGATGACTACTTCGGTCGAGGACGCAGTTCGGGACGTTCACACCCGCTTCATGACCGAGTTATTCGACATCGACGAACGGGTCGAAGGCCACGAGGCTGTTCCTACTGCTGCGAGAGATTTGACCACAGGCCCGTTGCTCCGCAGAATCGAAGAGCTTGGTGCCGAAAAAGCTGAGGCAGATGAATATGCGGTCGGCCCTGGCTATGCATCGAACATTGTTTCGGTCGATATTGCAGGTGACCAGGCAGCCGTTGTCGACTGCTCCCAAGGTCGGGGTGAGCGGTTCGCAGCCAATGGGGATCTGCTTGTACCGGCCGATGACTTCTTCAAGTTGCGTGAGACGTCCTTGGTCTTGATCGATGGCATCTGGCTTGTCGAGGAGTTCTTCACCGGTGGCGAAGAGTTCTGTGATCCGGAGGACTACCGGTGAGGCGCGGTGCCGCAATCGCAGTTGCGTTCGCATTGCTCCTGGTGGTGGTTGGGCCCACGGCGAGTAGTGCCGACGAGTGGGACGTCAGCGGCTCGACTGATGGTGAGTCGGCGACGGTGGAGTTGTCGGGGTCGTCGCTGGGGGATTTGATCCGGTCGCCGGCGGTGCCGGATTGGGTGTTCGACTGTAGTTGGAGTATCTGGACTACGGCTGAGGTCAGTTCCTATTACGG
>JAAETH010000370.1 GCA_024228575.1 Actinomycetes bacterium | reverse complement strand
GCCGAGAACGCCGACCCCAACGCCGACGGCGACCCCCGCGACGCGTTGGACAGCGACTGGGACGGCCAACCCGACTATCTGGACCTCCCCATCACTGTCGCCACTGACGGCACGGTGGCCACCGAGCAGAAGATCTCAGACACCGTCGGCGGGTTGACAGCGGTTCTCGACAATTCCGATGGGTTTGGGTCTTCGGCGGCTTCGATCGGTGATGTTGATGGTGACGGGATAGTCGATATTGCGGTCGGCGCCTACCTCGATGACGATGGCGGCACCGACCGGGGGGCCGTGTATGTGTTGTTCCTCAACGCCGACGGCACAGTCAAAGCCGAGCAGAAGATCTCATCCACCACCGGCGGATTCACAGGACCCCTCGACGACCAAGACAAATTGGGTCAAGCTGTGGCCGGGATCGGCGATGTTGATGGAGATGGGATACCCGATGTCGCGGTCGGCGCCCGAGACGATGATGACGGCGGCACCAACCGTGGGGCCGTCTACGTCCTGTTCCTGAATGCAGATGGCACCGTCAAAGCCGAACAAAAAGTCTCCTCCACCACCGGCGGGCTCACAGGACCCCTCGACGACCTCGACAGGTTCGGTGCGTCGGTGGCCGGGGTTGGTGACCTCGACGGTGACGGGACCGCCGACATCACGGTAGGTGCCATCCTTGACGATGACGGCGGCACCAACCGTGGGGCCGTCTATGTGCTGTTCCTCAACGCCGACGGCACAGTCAAAGCCGAACAGAAGACCTCCTCCACCACCGGTGGGTTCACAGGACCCCTCGACGACTTCGACTATCTCGGGTCGTCGGTGGCTGGCGTTGGTGACCTCGATGGCGACGGGATAGTCGATATCGCGGTCGGCGCCTACCTCGATGACGACGGCGGCGCCGATCGGGGGGCCGTGTATGTGCTGTTCCTCAACGCGGACGGGACCGTCAAGGCCGAACAGAAAATCTCCTCCACCACAGGCGGGCTTGCAGGCCCCCTCGACGACGAGGACGGCATCGGTATGTCGGTGGCCGGGGTCGGTGACCTCGACGGTGACGGGATCGCAGATATCGCGGTCGGCGCCCTCTACGACGATGACGGCGGCGCTAATCGGGGGGCCGTGTATGTGCTGTTCCTCAACGCTGACGGGACCGTCAAAGCCGAACAGAAGATCTCCTCGGCCACCGGCGGGATCATAGGACCCCTCGACGACCAAGACCGGCTCGGTCAGTCGGTGGCCGGTATCGGCGACCTCGACGGTGACGGCAGGATCGATATCGCCGTCGGCGCGTACCAGGATGACGACGGCGGCACCGACCGGGGGGCCGTGTACGTCCTGAACCTGGCCTGCCTGGACTCCGACACCGACGGCCTATGCGACCTAGAGGAAGACGCCAACACCGACCTCGACAACGACCCGGCCACCAACCCGGGCCCCGACACCGACGGCGACACGACCCCCAACTATCTGGACTCAGATGACGACGGTGACGGCACCCTCACCTCGGCGGAGAACGCTGACCCCAACGCCGACGGCGACCCTCGCGACGCCCTCGACTCAGATTGGGATGGTCAACCCGACTATCTGGACCTCCCCATCACTGTCGCCACTGACGGCACGGTGGCGGCCGAGCAGAAGATCTCCGCCACCGCCGGCGGGTTGACCGAGGTTCTCGACGACTCCGCCGATTTCCGGCGCGCGGCGGCCTCGAGTGGAGACGTGGACGCTCACGGGCTCGTCGATATCGCGGTTGGTGCCCACCGCGATGATGACGGCGGCACCGATCGGGGTGCGGTGTATGTGCTGTTCCTGAACGCGGACGGCACCGTGAAGGCCGAGCAGAAGATCTCGTCCACTACCGGTGGGTTGACCGGCCCCCTCGACAACTCCGACAACTTCGGCCAGTCGGTGGCCGGGGTCGGCGACCTTGACGGTGATGGCATCGTGGATCTAGCGGTCGGCGCCATCTATGACGATGACGGGGGCTCGGATCGGGGTGCCGTCTATGTGTTGTTCTTGAACGCGGATGGGACGGTGAAGGCCGAACAGAAGATCTCGTCCACTACCGGCAGCCTCATCGGCCCTCTCGACGACTCCGACCAGTTCGGCACCTCGGTGGCCGGTATCGGCGATGTGGATGGTGACGGGAAACCCGACGTCGCGGTCGGCGCCTACGGCGATGATGACGGCGGCACCGCCCGGGGAGCCGTGTATGTGTTGTTCCTGAATGCTGATGGCACCGTCAAAGGTGAGCAGAAGATCTCGTCCACGACCGGCAGCCTCATCGGCCCTCTCGACAACTCCGACTGGTTTGGTAGGTCGGTGGCCGGTATCGGCGACGTGGATGGTGACGGGATCGTCGATATCGCTGTCGGCGCGTACCAGGATGATGACGGTGGCTCGGGGCGGGGT
>JAAETH010000369.1 GCA_024228575.1 Actinomycetes bacterium | reverse complement strand
GAAGACGTCCTCGACGGCACCTACGACCCGCAGATGGTGGACGACGACGGCGACATGCTGCCCGACCGCTGGGTGGGCGGCGACCCGGCCGTCGGCAAGTTCCTGGAATTCCGCGTCAAGGCCTACTCCGGGACCGACCTGAGCATGAATCCGGCTGACTACCTGCCGGGCGGCAACACCATGATCCCGATCCGCAGGCCGACCGCGGACGAGCTCGCCAACGCGCGCCATCGTACCTTCCTGTTCGAGAAAGAGCCGACCGACGAAAAACCGTGGGTGATCGAGACCGACGGCAACTCGAAGGGCGTCGGCATGGATCCGCGGCGGGTGACCGCCGCGCCGAACACGAGCTACAACGGCCTGGAGGTCTGGCGTATCGTCAACGGCGGCGACTGGAGCCATCCGATCCACATCCACTTCGAGGAAGGCATCATCCTGCGCCGGGGCGGCAAAGAGCCCCCCGAGTGGGAGAAGTGGGCACGCAAGGACATGTACCGGATCGGACCGCAGGAGGACTCGGGCGCGATCGTCGAGGTGGCGCTGCGCTTCCGGGAGTTCGCCGGCACCTACATGGAGCACTGCCACAACACCCAGCACGAAGACCACGCCATGCTCATGCGCT
>JAAETH010000368.1 GCA_024228575.1 Actinomycetes bacterium | reverse complement strand
TTCGGCGAAACGTGGCTGCCGGGGTATCCGTTTTTTGTGTTCTCGCGGTCGAACCGGCTGCGTTGGGCCGCGGCAGAGATGTATCTGGATCAGGCGGTGGAGATTCCGGGACCCGAGACCGACGCGTTGTGCGAGGTTGCTCGTTTGTCGGGGATCGATGTGGTCATCGGTGTGGCCGAGCTGGATCGGCGCACGGACGGCACGGTCTATTGCACGATGTTGAGCATCGGTCGCGAGGGGCAGATCCTTGGAACTCATCGCAAGCTCAAGCCGACCGCGGACGAGCGCATCGCGTGGGGTGAGGGCAGCGGTGACGATCTTTGTGTCCATGACCGTGCTTACGGGCGGATCAGCTCGCTCAACTGTTGGGAGCACCAGATGGTGTTGCCCGGATACGCGTTGATGGCTCAGGGCACCCAGTTCCATGTTGCAGGCTGGCCCGGCGGAGATCCTGATGTTGTGCCCGAGTCACCGGTCGCGTTGTGGTCGCGTCAGGAGTTGTTGTCGAGGGCGTTCGCGGCTCAGGGTGCCTGTTATGTCCTGGCTGCCGGCGGGTTGCTCACTCCCGACGATGTGCCCGAGCGGTTTCGCAGCCTCGCCTACGTCGGCGCCGGCGACAGCATGATCATCGATCCGCGCGG
>JAAETH010000367.1 GCA_024228575.1 Actinomycetes bacterium | reverse complement strand
GAGCGAGTTCATCGTCGATGATGGGGTCGCGATCGTCCCACAGAACGATGTGTTCCTTCGTTGCGAAGTGGCGGTAGATGGTCGATGGTGAGACGGCGCAAACCTCTGCGATCGAGTCGATCGTGGTGTGCTCGAACCCATCGGCATCGAACAGCTCGATGGCGGTCGCTTGCACGAGCTGCATCGTATGGAGTCGGTTGCGTTGCCGAAGTGACAGCTTGGAAGCCATACACACACTCTACCATTTGTGACAGTGACTGCCATTTCGCGAGTCAGTCCCACTATGCTGTGCCTGTGACATCGACCCACAACCACATACCCGTCGACAGGCCAGCAAGAACTCGGCTCCAGGTCTTCTCGGAGGAGTTCCTTGCCGACGTCGTGATCACCACCATCATCGTGTGGGGGCTTGTCCTGTTGGGCGAACCCCTTCTCCACGTCCTGAGGTCGCCGCTGTTCATCATCTTGACCGCCGCCGGCCTGATCCATCTGGGGGCCAAGGTCCACCGCCACGACCCGAGTGGCGGCCGACCATGACCCAACCAGCAACCGAAGCCACCAACAAACCTGCGGCGTCACGACGGATCATCGGTCTCGACATCGCCCGCGCCTTCGCCATCGTCGGGATGGTGATCGTCAACTTCAAGATCACCATGAGCGCGGAGGACTCTGGACCACAATGGCTCCGCACCTTCGCCGCTCTTTTTGATGGCCGTGCCGCAGCCACGTTCGTCGTTCTCGCCGGTGTCGGGGCAAGCCTCGGGTCCAGCCGAGCACGAAACAGCGACGACCCAACCCTGCACCGGGCCGCCCGGATCACGCTGCTCAAACGGGCGCTGTTCTTGTTCGTGGTGGGTTGGGCGTTCTTCGCTGTCTGGCCCGCCGATATCTTGCACTTCTACAGCGTCTACCTCACGATCGGTGCACTGGTTCTGTTCGTTCCCGATCGCCGGCTTCTCAGCCTCGCCTTTGGGGCGATCATGGTGGCGCTGGCCTTCATCATCACGCTCGATCCCTTCGAGAACTGGAACCTCGACGACTACTCCTATGAAGGGATCGCAACCCCGTCAGGGTTCATCCGCAATCTCTTCTTCGACGGTTTCCATCCCGTGTTCCCATGGGTCGCGTTCTACTTGTTCGGCATGTGGCTGGGTCGCTCCGACCTGCGCGACCCTGCGTGGCGCAGAACTCTCGCCATCCGTGCCGCAGTTGTTGTGGCCATAACCGAAGCAGCAGCCTGGATCGTGCTCGGTCCGAAAGGGACGAGCCTCGACGATCTCGACGACGAGAGCTGGCGCTGGTTGTTCTCCGTCGAACCGATCCCCCCGCTGCCGCTCTACATCGCGGCAGGAGGCGGCACAGCCGTGCTCGTGATCCTCGGGGCGATCTGGCTCGGCGATCGGCTCTCCCCCAAGCTCACCGAACCCTTCGTGTCGACCGGGCAGCTTGCGCTGTCGATCTACCTCGGTCATGTGTTCGTGGGAATGGGGATTCTCGAATTGATGGACCGCCTCGAGAACGAGTCGCTGGAATGGGCTGTCACCACCAGCCTCG
>JAAETH010000366.1 GCA_024228575.1 Actinomycetes bacterium | reverse complement strand
CGGACCCGCTTGGGGAATGACCGTGGGCGATCGACGCCTGGCGATGATCGAGCAAGCACCGATGCCTCCGGAGGAACTGGCACAGATCGTCGAGATGATCGGTTTCGCCAAGGCTCGCTGGAAGGTTGCGATGTCGGCCGACGTCGATCGGTTCCGCAGCCTCGTCCACGAATGGCTCGGAGTATGAGTGTCATGGCCTACTCGTTCGACGAGATTCAGGCATTGCCGAAGTCGCTGCTTCACGACCACCTCGATGGAGGATTGAGGCCGGCAACCATCCTCGAGATCTCCGAGGAGATCGGGCATCAGCTCCCATCGTCAGATCTCGACGACCTGGCGGCCTGGTTCGTGAGCGGAGCCAACACCAAGGACTTGATCCAGTACCTGGCCATCTTCGAGCACACGATCGCTGTCATGCAGACGCGAGAGCACCTGCATCGTGTGGCGCGCGAGGCAGCACTCGACCTGGCTGCCGACGGTGTCGTGTACGCCGAGGTGCGGTTCGCTCCCGAGAACCATCAGCTTCGGGGGATGAGCCTCGACGCTGTCATCGAGGCGGTGCAGGACGGGTTTCGAGCCGGCACGGCCGAAGCGGCGGCCTCGGGCAAACCGACGATTGTGAACACGATCGTCTGTGCCATGCGACAGGCCGAACGATCTGTCGAGATCGCCCGACTGGCGGTCGAATGGAGCAGGCGCGATCCGAGAGTGGTCGCCTTCGATCTCGCCGGTCCCGAGACCGGGTTCCCGCCGACCGACCATCTCGAAGCAATGGATGTCGTGCGCCGTTCCCACCTGCACCTGACACTCCACGCCAGTGAACAGCCGGGGCTCGAGCTGATCAGCCAGGCCCTGTACTGCGGGGCCGAGCGCATCGGGCACGGTGTGCGGCTGTGCGACGACATGACCTGGGACGGCGATCACATCGTCGAACTGGGCCATCTGGCTCGTTATGTGCTCGAGCGACAGATCCCTCTCGAGATGGCGCCGAGTTGCCATGTCCACGTGGGCGCCGTCGACTCGTTCGAACAGCACCCGCTTGTGGCGTTCCATCGCCATGGTTTCAAGGTCACCGTCAACACCGACAACCGCCTGATGAGTGGTGTCTCGGTGTCGAGCGAGACACACAAGCTCGCCCACACCTTCGGCCTGACGCGGACCGAGTTGTGCGAGCTGGCCGTCGCAGGGGTCGAGTCATCGTTCTGTGAATGGTCCGAGCGTCGCAGGCTCGTCGACGATGTCATCCGTCCGGCCTATGAGGACTGATGTGACCACCCGTATCGACGCATCCTGGGTCATAACGCCCGAAGGCCCGGTGGCCGATGCCTCCGTCGTCGTTGCCGATGGAGCGATCGCCTGGGTCGGTGCGACGTCTGCCGCCCCCCTGGCAGACGAGGTCGTCGATTGCTCGTGGGGCCTTCTGGCTCCGGGCCTCGTCGATGCCCACACCCACCTCGGGCTCTCGTGGTCCAAGGCTCTTGGCCCTACGACCGGGCACCCGGTGTACGACGTGTTCTGGCCCAGGGAGAGCTCGCTCGACCACGATCTGGTCAAGGCGTTTGCGATGTCGAGTGCGGCCGAGGCACTGCTGGCGGGCACGACGTGTGTTGCCGACCACTACTTCTTTGCCGATGCCTCGGCCGAGGCGACCACAGCGGTCGGGATCCGCTCATTCGTCGGCGAGACGATGGCAACTCGTTATGTTCCCCATCATGGCCGAGCCTCCATCGAGCGGGGTATCGACTTCGTCGAACGCCACCGGTCGACACACCTGGTGCATCCCGCACTGGCCCCTCACGCTCTCGACACCATGGGTGCCGAAGCGTTGTCCGAGGTGGCGGCTGAGGCCAGGCGGCTGGGTGTGCCGTTGCACATGCATGTCGCCCAGTCCGATCGTGAGGTCGCCGACGTTCAGGCTGAATACGGCTGTGGTCCGGTCGAGAAGCTCGCCGAGATCGGCGTGCTCGATCAGCCTCTGTTGGCGGCCCACGCCATGCACGCTTCGGAGGGCGAGCTGGATCTTCTCGCTCGTTCACCCTCGGTCTCCACCGTCTATTGCCCGACGGTCCACGCCGGCCTGGGCCGGAGTCTCCCCGCGGCCAGGCTGCGCCTGATCGGCGGCAACGTGGCTTTGGGTACCGATGCTGTGCCGACCCAGCGGCGGAAGCTGGCCAGCGAAGCGCGCGCTGCCGTCATCTGTCAGCAGGTCCTGACCGGCGATGCAGGTGCGCTATCGCTGCTGGACGCATTCGAGATGGCCACCGCGGGTGGAGCCGCGGCCATCGGTCTTGCCAACCAGATCGGCACGATCGAGGTTGGCAAACGCGCCGACGTGGTGGCCCACCGCCTGGACCAGCCTGCCATGGCGCCATTCACCGATCCGGTCGAGGTGTGGACGTGTTCTGGACCCGATCAGGTGCATTCGGTCTGGGTTGATGGCAGGCGGGTTGTCGAGGATGGCCATCTAGTGCTGGTCGACGAAGGGTCCATCGCCCGATCGGCGCAGGCCGCGAGAGCGAAGTTGTTCCTTCGAAACTAGGTCCATGTTGGGCAACGCCTGTCGCTCCTCCCAGGCCACGAAGCGCTTCGTCCAGCTCTGTGCCACATCCAGAGTCTGGCTGGCTGCGATGTCAAATGCCTCTTGGCCCGTTCCGGTGAGATCCGTGTGCGTCACACGTGGGCATGAGTATGGATCGATAGCAGCCCAGGTGGCGGGATCGCTTGATTCTACGCCGACGGACGTCTCAAGCAGGTCAACGGCGGCTCAGGCGACCTGTTGACCACCCACGTCTACGACAACCAGCGTCGAATCTCCTCGACTGGGGTCACAGCCTCAGGCGTCAGCGTGATGAGTCTGAACTACAGCTGGGACAACCGCAGCAACCTCAGCGGCCGTCAACGCGATGGCCAGTGGGAGTGTTTCCGCTACGACACCCTCAACCAGCTCGACTACGCCTACACAACCAACGGTGACTGCGCGACCGGTTCATGGGGGTCAGGAACCGATCCCTACAGCCACAACTACGACTACTCCGACTCGGGGAACATCACTTCGGTGATCGGCGTGAACGTGCCCGGCGGGTCCGGCGCCCGCCAGTACGGCCAAGGCAGCGCTGGTGTCCACCAGCTCACCTCAAGCCCGAACCGCGAGTACACCTATGACTGGCGAGGCAACCAGATCAGCCGCACCATTGACGGCCAAACCACCACCATCGACTACGACTACCTCGACCGCATGACCGCAATGGATGCCCCTGGCACCGACGCGGACACCGAGTACAGCTACAACGCTGACGGTGCCCGAGTGCACCGCCAGATCGGTGACACCATCACCTACTACGTTCCAGGCCTGTTCGAGAAGACTATCGAACCATCCACCGGAGGCAGCGGTGGAACAACCACGACAACGACTGTGCCTTCGAGTTCGGGGTCGTTGAACGTGAACTTCGGTTACAACCTGTCTGG
>JAAETH010000365.1 GCA_024228575.1 Actinomycetes bacterium | reverse complement strand
GCCATGGGGACTGAGCTAGTTGGTGGTGGGAGCTGGTGGCACTGGGGCTGGCGGGGCCGGAGTCGACGGTTCTTGGCTCATTGCCCTGAAGGCGTGGAGAGCGAGGGCACCCGACCCGAGGAAGCCGGCCACTGCGATAACGATCGGTCCCACGAACGGGATTGCGCCAGCGATCACGAGCGCCACTGTCCCCGTCAGCGCGGCCAGGTAGGGGTGGCCGATGCCTTCGGTGCCGCCGGTGATGTACTCGCCGACTCGAACACCGGCGACGAGCAGGCCGATCAGTGCCATCGCCGGCATGAGGGCGAACCAAATGGTCAGTGCGGTGGGGATGCCGATGAGGGTGGCGAACAAGATGATGCCGACGATCGGCACCACGATCCACAGGACCAGGCCGGAAACAACGGTCGGTCCCAGGTTCGTAGTGATGGTCCGACCCGTCCTCCGGGCGAACTGGGGAGCGACCGCGGCCAGGACCAGTCCGGCCAGGATCGTCATCACCGCCCAGCCGAGCATGAACAGGAACCCGAGCAGCCAGAAGCCACGGGAGAAGTCGCCTGTTCCGCTCTCGATCGAGCCTTCAACGGTTGCGGTTGGGGCCCGGAAGATGTCGCTCTCGATGAGGTGGACATCGCCGGTCACCCGCGTGTCGGCTCCGAGGTCGGCGACACCGTCGACCACCACCAGGGTCTCGACGGTCGCCCCGACCAGATCAGCCTTGCCGCTGACGACCACGATGGTGGTGGCGGTGCCTTCGAAATCGAGATCGCCGTCGATAACGACGACGATTCCATGGGCCTCGCCGGCGGGAACGGTGACGTCACCGTCGACCCGAACCAGCACGCTGTCGTCAGAGTCGGTGCCCTCGGCTACAGCGGGCGCTGCAACCAATACCAGCAACAATGCGGCAACGAGGGTGAACACAAGTGGCTTTCGCATGATCAGAACCTCCCCCCTCCTACTCACTCTCCACGACCAGGCCCGGCGGCAGCAGGGCCATATTGCCCTTTGCCCTCGTTCAGCCCTCAGGGGTCGACAATGTGGCCGATGAAGAGGATGGCATTGGTCTCGACGTGGCGGATCACGAAGAGGAAGGGCCGATTGACGATGAGGTCTATCGGCTCGGCGTGGGCGGCGGTCAGATCCATCACGACCGCGGTGGCTGCGGCCGCCTCGGTACCCGCTTCGTCGACGGAAATGAAGGCCTCGTGGACGACGTCGGAGATGAACAGCGCGGCCTCGGTCGTCATTGCCGAGAAGTCGGCCCGGTCAGCGTCGAAGGCGAGGTCCATGCCGAGCGCGCCCAGAGCGGGAACGAGACTCGCTCGAGTAGTGAACTCGTATTTCGGGATTCGCAGGCCGACCTGGACGGGTTCGAGCGCATCGACGATTGCCCCCACCGCTGACGCATCGATCGAAGACGCCGTGCTCTCGAACATGCCCTGATCGGGTACGAGGACGAGCATGGCCAGCTCCCCACCGGCGTAGGGGAGCTCGACGGCCTGGAGGTCAGCGGCCCGGGCGTATCGAAAGGACTCCGAGATCGACATCAACTCGACCATGGTCTCGGAGCCGTCCAGCTCAACGAACAGACCGGGGGCGGTCGTCTCCTCCTGGAACGGATGCTCCCAGGGGGCGTTCAGATACACGGCGTTGGTGAGCACCAGTCGGGTTAGACCTGACAACACGCCGCGGGCGATCAGTTCCTCGATGCGATCGTTGGTCTGGTCGGCGACCCAGGCGTTGATCTGCTCCCGGGCGCCTTCGTGATCGTCGACGTAGTCGACGAGGCGTACGCCGGCTCCGTAGTTCTCACCCAGGGTCTGGAGGAACGGTGACTCGAACCCGAACCCCTCCTGGGCCCAGAGGGCGTTGGCGACGTCGACGACAATCTCGGCCGTCAAGCCATCAGGCCGCTCCTTGGTTCCCTCGGCAGCCTCGAGCGACAGATCGAGCCCATTGAGCGAAGCATGAGGATCGCCACCCGCTTCAAGATGGAGCACATCGTCCATCTGGGCCGCGGTCTCCCCGGCTGCCCCCGCTCGAGTCATCGCCAAGGCAACCCCGATGCTGTGCGGGGAGAAGACGAGGTTGGTGTCGTTGTCGGCCAGATCCCGATAGAGGTCCCACCCGAAGGCGCTCAGTGATCCGGCAACGGCCTCCGCCTCATCGGGCGGCACCCCGATCCGCTCGACCTCACCTCCGGCGACCGAGGCTCCATCGCCGTCGCCGTCGCCGGCACCTCCGCACGAGACCCCAAGCAGGGCGACGGCCGCCCAGCAGGCCACCACCACTCTCCACCGGCGGCGACGGTCGCGTCTCGTCCATGGTTGGAGCATGAGCCCAGGATCGTCCCAGTCGCGGCGAGGTCGTAGAGGCGAATGTCATAGCCCCGGTCAGCGGGTGACCTCCATCTCTGTGACGGTGGTCGCCTCGCCGTAGACGAGCTCCTCCGCCACCCGCCCTCCGAGCGCTCCCGTAGTCTTCCCCAGCAGGTACGACCGGGAGTAGGAGTACACATCGGGCTCCGGGCTCTGGAGCGTGACCCGGCTGCAGGATGCCGGGCAAGGCGTGACCCTACTCGTGATCGGGGTCGAGCCCCTCGGTCCTCCAGGCTGTCTCTGACCTGCGACCGTTGCCGGTCGGCTCAGAGCTCGGCTTTCGGCGTCCTTCGGTGCGGTGTGCAGTGCGCTCGGCCGTCATCGTTCGGTCAATGCTGGTCGTCGGTCGCGTCGGCGGCGTGCTTGTAGGCGGCTTCGGCCTCGTCGATCGTCTCGCAGAACCGGGTGCCGATGAGCTTGCCGTGTCGGTAGGCCCGGACTTCCACCGAAGGCGTTTCGCCGAAGTCCTGGGGTCTGATGTCGGACATGTGTCCGTCCTCCGGCAGGTCTGGCATCCACGGGTGGCGGGCCGTCGCATGGGTGGGGCCACATGGCACAAGGTTCACCCAACGGCGACGGGACGGGTAGAGACCTAGGTCGTCAACCGCCATACTGGCGAACCACCACTCGGTGGGTAGCTCCGTTCGTGGGAAGGTCCACCAGGTTGCCCTCGATTGGAGAGCCATCAACGAGAATCTCGGTGACAGCCCCGCCGCCACGTCCTCTGTTGTCCACGGAAAGCTCGAGGATGCCGCCCTCGGTACGAACCGTCGCCAGGAACCCGGGCCAGTGATGCGGTAGCTGGGGCTCGACCTGCAGCCGGTCACCTTTTCGGCGGATGCCAAGGATGGCCTCGACGCCCAGGCGCCACGTCCACGCCGCCGCTCCGGTGTACCAGCTCCAGCCACCTCGCCCGAGGTGTGGTTCGACGCTCGCGATGTCAGCGGCGACGGCGTAGGGCTCCAGCCGGTACCGGTGGATGGCCTCGTGGCTCTGTGTGCGCTCGATCGGGTTGAGCATCCGGAAGATGCGAGAGGCGATTTCACCACTGCCTGCCTCGGCGAAGGCCCAACCGAGCCAGGCCGCCGCGTGGGAGTATTGGCCGCCGTTCTCGCGAATGCCCGGCGGATAGGCCTTGATATAGCCGGGGTCCCGAGCCGTGAGGTCGAAGGGAGGCCACAGAAGGCAGGCGAGTTGGTCCTTGTCGTGCATCAGGGCCGACTCGGCAGACCGGAGGGCCTGCGCGGCTCGCTCCCGGGGCGCAGCACCTGAGAGGATCGCCCACGACTGGGCGATCGAGTCGATTCTGCATTCGTCAGAGGTCGCCGAGCCCCAGGGCTCCCCGTCGTCGGCGAAGGCGCGACGGTACCAGTCCCCGTCCCATCCTTCAGTTCGCGCCGCCGCAAGGGTGTCCCCGGCTCGCACACGCCAGTGACTCGCCACGTCGTCCTCGCCGCGAAGGTCGCAGAGGTCGGCGAAGTCGGAGGCGACGACGCCTCCGAACCAACCCAGCCACACGCTCTCGCCCCGGCCCTTCGGCCCAACCCGGTTCATCCCGTCGTTCCAGTCGCCATCACCTATGAGGGGAAGGCCGTGCGGACCGGCCGTCAGGCCCCGTTTGAGCGAGCGCCGGCAGTGCTCGAGAAGGGAAGCACGTGCGCTCCCGGGCTGGAACAGGTCGTACCGGTCGTGTTCGTCCGGGCCGAGCGGCGGTGCCGACAGGAACGGGATCTCCTCGTCGAGTACCTGGTCGTCTCCTGTCGCCTCGACGTATCGGGCGGTCACATAGGGGAGCCAAAGGAGGTCATCCGAGCAGCGGGTGCGGACGCCGCGGCCGAGCGGAGGGTGCCACCAGTGCAGGACATCTCCCTCCTCAAACTGTCGGCTGGCGCACTCGAGGATGTGGGCCCTTGCCCGGGGAGCGTCACAATGCAGCAGAGCGAGAACGTCCTGCAACTGGTCACGGAATCCGAAGGCGCCACTCGACTGGTAGAAGCCGGTGCGAGCGAGGACGCGGGACGAGAGTACCTGGTAGAGAGCCCAACGGTTGAGCAGCAGGTCCATGGCGGGCTCGGGAGTCTGCACCGTGAGGGTGGAGAGGAGCGAGTCCCAGTGGGCTGCCAACCGCTCCGAGGCTTGGGCGACCATGGCCGGCTCCTGCCAACGGCGGGCGAGTTGGTCGACATGCTCGTCGTCTCGTCCGGCCCCGAGGACGAAGTGAGCGCGGACTTCCTCATCGGCATCCAAGTCGAAGTGCACCTGGAGACAACCGCAGGGGTCGAGTCCGGCATCGATCGTTCCACCCAATCCGACTCGCTGCAGGGCAGCCGGGGCGCTCGGATCGCCTTCGCGTCCCAGGAACTCCGACCGGTCCGCGGTGAAGCTATGGGGTTCCCGGTCGGCGGTGAGGAAGGCGACCATGTCGGCAAAGTCGGCGCTCCAGCGGTTGCGGGCGCGCAGGGTTTGTGTCTGATGGTCATGGTTCACCACGACGTGTGAGGAGCTGACGTCCGCCGCTCGCCCCAGCACCCAGCGGGCGTAGTAGGTTGCGGTGATTCT
Organism: Actinomycetes bacterium; assembly: GCA_024228575.1. Classification (GTDB taxonomy): domain Bacteria; phylum Actinomycetota; class Acidimicrobiia; order Acidimicrobiales; family Poriferisodalaceae; genus JAAETH01. Next base: position 8,382 of record JAAETH010000365.1, on the reverse strand, counting down.
CCGGGGCCGATTGTCGTGATTGCGTAGTCGTAGCTCGACGATTTTGACCGGGTCGTCGGTCGGGACGAAGACGCGTACACGTGACTGGAGACCCCTGATGCTCTGGTGCCATTCGGAGTAGCCGGCACCGTGGTGCACCTGGCAGGAAGCGTCGGAGCCGGCCGGGCCCGGGGTTGGGCTCCACACCTCGACCGTTTCCTCGTCCCTCAGGTACAGCGATTCCCCAGTGGGATCGGACACGGGATCGTTGGTCCACGGGGTCAGCCGAAACTCACCACTGTTCCCGGCCCACGTGTAGCCACCACCAGTCTCGGTCATGAGACAGCCGAAGTCGTCGTTGGCCAGGATGTTGCACCACGGAGCCGGAGTGCTCTGTCCCGGTTCCAGGTGGATCACGTACTCTCGGCCGTCCGGGGAGAATCCGCCGAGGCCGTTGTCGAACAGGAGGTCTCCGGGGCGCTCCAGGGGTGGAGCCGGATCGGGTGCTGACGCAGCCCGGGTCGGTTCTAGGTGTGGAAGTGGGCGAGTCGCAGGCTGCTCAGGTCCGAGGAGCTCTTCACTCCCAAGCGCGACATCCCCGTCGAGCACGGCGCCAGAGGACACGGCGAGCAGCTGTCGCTGTTCCTCGAAGAGCTGATCGGCGCGGATCAGGTGGATTCCGGCCGGTCGGCCCAGCCACTCGGCACCGTTGAGGCCTTCTAGGAGGCGGTGGACATCCTCCCGCTCGTCGTCCTGGTAGCCGGTTGCGGCGGGCGACAGGATCACCAGATCGACCCCCATCCCCTTTCTTCGCCAGAGCTGGTGGCCTCGGAAGAGGTCCGGGAGGAGCGCGCTCCGGCTGCCGTTTGCCGTCTCCACCAACAGGATTGGGTCATCTCCAGATATTCCGAGCGCCCACAGGTCTTGCTGACCCAACTGGTTCGAGGCCACCTGCGTCGTGGTCGCTCGATGCCCTGCGCCCGGAGCCAGGAGCCAGGAGAGCAGGGCCTGCAGCTGAGGCAGCATGGTCGGGTCGAAGCCCAGCCGCCTAACCTCGCGTGCCGCTTCGACGTGGGCGTCCGAGAAGAGCCAATCCAAGGACGTGAGCGTGTCGTAACGCATGGCCGTCTCATCAACCGACTGCCGGGACGGGCCAACGATCGTGACGAACGCCAACTGCTCGGTGGCGTACGGCGCGAGCCTCACCTCGGCCCCGAGCGCCATGATCGGATCGAGCGTGGCTCCCTGACGGCCCGAGAGGCCGGTTTCGAGGCCATGGGGCCGGCGAACACTCCCGCCCCGACCGAGGAAGCACTCCCGGTCGGTCTCGAAACCGGAGAACGCCACCGACGCCGAGTCTGCGACCAGCCGGTGCATCATCACCGGGAAGTGCTCGTCGGGGCTGCGTGGCCGGCGGGCAAATACCAGCGCATCGAGCGAGGGGACGAGTGCTCCTTCCACGAACAGCTTGCTGAAGGCCAGGTGCTGAGCGTCGTCCCGGGACGGAGACAGCACGACCTCGCCGTAGCTGGTGAGCATGAGCTGCCTGGGGCGATCGGTCTCGTTCACGACGGTCACCCGCCGGACTTCGATGTCGTCGCCGGCGCCGATGGCGATGTCGGTCCGAATGGCCACTCCATACTGGCGCCGGTGCAACTCCACCATGTGAGCGTGGAACACGACATCCACGGTGGCCCCGTCGGTGCCTGTCGGCTGGCGCGCTACAGACCAGGTGGATCCGGTCTCCTCGTCCCGCACGTAGATCCAGAGTCCAGCATCGTCCAGGGTTCCGTCGGGGATGCAACGGGTGATCGCATGATCGCGCCAGCGGATCGAACCCCCGCCGGCGTCGGTCACCCGAGAGGCCAGTCGGCCGTTACCCAGGAGGTGCAGGCTTGGGTGGGCACCCGTGGGGTCCGGGCGCCACGGAGTCAGCACGACGAGCTGTTCGGACTGGGGCTGCTCGATATTGGGTAGCCAGCGCCGCGGCTCCTCGATCGGGAACCGATCGGGTACCCGTTCCTGAAGGAGCAGGCTCGCCGCCTGCACCCGAGTGCTCGCCCCGAAGCGCGTCACCAGCGCATCCTCCTGCAAGGCATTGCCAACGGCGGCGAGGATCATGCCCTGGTGGTGGGACATGTGCGAGGCGATGATGGCGTTGTCCCGCCCTTCCGGGAGTCGGCTGGGCGTGAAGTCGATCGCCTCGTAGAACCCAAAGCGACCGAGCATGCCGAGATCGCGGAGGCGCCTGAGGTTCTGGACCGCGGACGATGGGAGCACCGGGAGGGCCAGAGCGGTTGCATACGGAGCGACGACGCGATCCTCGTCGAGCCCCTGCTTGCGGCCGAGGCCCTGCACCCCGAAGGCCCGATACTGGTAGTTGTGGTCGGCATCGAGCACCGCGAATCCGGACTCGGACACACCCCACGGGAGCCCCCGGCGCGCGGCGTCGGCCATCTGCTCGACAACCGCTGTTCGCTCACTGACGCCCAGGAGTGTGGTCGGTCGCGGGCGCACGAGCAGCGAAGGCATCAGGTACTCGAACATCGTGCCTCCCCAGGACAGGAGGCCAAGCGAACCCTCTGCCCTGGTCAACGGCCGACCGAGCGAGAACCAGTGAGAGACGGGCACGTCTCCCGTTGCGATGGCCACGAGGCTTGCCAGCCGGGCTTCAGATGCCAGAAGGTCGTAGTGATGCGGGTCCATCTGGTCGGCGGTGAGGTTATAGCCGATGAAGAAGTGTCGAACCTGTGGGTCGTAGAGGAGCCCGAAGTCCATCCCAGCGGCTTCGCCTTCCGCCTGCGAAGCCAGATGATCGATGTCTTCGAGGAGCTGCCGGGCGTTGGCCTCCCCGGTGCCGATGGCCGTTTCGAGGTCGTCGAGCCAATTGGTGATCTCGAGCGCCGCGCCAGCGATGGCCCCGTCGGTCGAGAGCAGCCGGCGCGCTTCGGTCACGGTAACTAGCGCTTCCTCACAGCGGGCCGCCATGGCGCCCACTGGAGTCGATGGGGCCAGCAGGGTCATGAGTTCCATGCGAAGCCGTGCCAGATCCGGCCCTGAAGGACGCGGCCCAGCAGATGAAGGAGGTGAGGGCGTCGCATCCAGCAGGGTGAGCCATGGAGTGAGGGACTCCATGTCTTGCCGCATGTCCTGGATCTGGCCGTGCAGGCGTGCGAGCCAGAGCCGAGCTTCGCCCAGCACGTCCAGGTCCACCGACTCCCTGCGGTTCGCGACGGTATCTAGCAAGATGCCTTCGATATCGGTGCACGGTGCCTCGATCGCCTGCAGAGTGCTGGCCCAGGTGTCCGGGTGGTTCGAAGCCACGAGCGTGAGTTCCTGCATCGTCTTGGCTCGCTCCTGGATCGCTGCCCGATCTGCGGCGTCGCAGTCCACGAGGAGGGCTGTCAACTGCTGTTGGAGGAGCATGATCGTGTCCTCAAGGCCCTTCCATCGTTGGGCGCGCAGGAGTGGCACTCTTTCCAACTCCGAAAGGCCGGTTTCGACGGCGAGCAGCGCTGCCGCCAGGTTGCCGCTGTCGACGGTCGAGATGTAGCGGGGCAGGAGCGGTTCGAGGGTGCGGGTGTGATACCAGTTGAGGAGATGGCCGCGGTAATGCTCGAGCCGCTCCACGGTCTGGAGTGTGTTGCGCAGTCGCAGCGCGAGCTGCTCGACACCGATGTAGCCGAGGTCATACGCCGCAAGGGTCGAGAGCAAGAGCATGCCGATGTTCGTGGGTGAGGTCCGGTGGGCCACGACTCTGTTCGGGTCCTCCTGGTAGTTGTCGGGAGGAAGCCAGTGGCCGTCGGGGCCCACGAATGACTCGAAGAAGAGCCACGTACGCCGGGCGAGATCACGGAGGAAGGCCACGTCGTCGAGCCCGAGGTGTTCGCGGCCCACCGGAGTCGGCCGGCTGATTCGACGGGCGACCTCGGGCGAGGCCAACCAGAGGGCGAGGATCGGCGCTGCGAACGGCAAGGCGGCGGGGCGCCACAGTCCCAGCGCTGTTCCGGTGGCCACGGCGATGAGGGGCGCCATCGCCATCTCGGTCCACACCAAGGCCCCGGCACGCCGAGTGGTCGACGCCGCCGTTTGTGCCGAGGTGGTCCATTGGAGCAGATGGCGCTTGGTGAAGGTGACGCGGATCAGTGTGTGGACGATGGCGTCGGTCGTCACCCAAGCCTGGTGGGGGAGGAACACAAGCAGGAGGAACCAGCGGCCGGCATCGTCTGAAAGGGTGTGAGATACGCCGGGAGAAGACCTCCAGCGCTCCCGGACTAGGCCGGTGGCAAAGTCGACGAAGAGTTGGCCGGCTGGAGCCAGAATCGCGAACAGCGTCCAGGCCAGGGGGTGCCCCGGCAGCCAGGTCCAGCCCGACACGATCAGGAGCAACAGGGCTGTCGGAAGGAGGCTGCGCCGGAGGTTGTCGATGATCTTCCAGCGGTCGATCGTTGCGAAACGGTTCGGCAGATAGTCGTGACGTGCGCCCGGGACCCGCCGGCGAAGCCAGGGGAGAAGCTGCCAGTCACCGCGCACCCAGCGGTGGAGCCGCCGGGTGTACGCAAGGTAGGTCGGCGGGTAGTCCTCATACAGGACGATGTCGGTCGCCAGGGCGGCACGGCCGTGGATTCCCTCGAAGAGATCGTGGCTGGCGATGGCGTTCTCGGGGGTGCGACCTTCGAGGCTCTGGGAGAATCCGCGGACGTCGTAGATCGCCTTCCCTATGTAGATTCCGGTGCCGAAGAGATCCTGATAGACATCCGAAACCGCTCGACTGTAGATGTCGATGGCGGTGTCGCCGCAGTAGAGACGGGTGAAGAGGGAACGGCTTCCGCTCTCAGTGGACGCCTCGACCCGCGGCTGGACGATGGTGTAGCCCGAGCGAATCCGGCCCGACGCAGGATCCGGCTCAGGACGGTTCAGCGGATGGGCTAGCGTCCCAATGAGGCGGGCGGCAGTCGCCTGGGGCAGCGTGGTATCGGCGTCGAGGGTGACCACGAAGCGGGTCCCGTGCAGCCCAATGGGATCGCCTTCATGAGTGACGAAGCTGGTGTCGTCATCTCCGAGTAGCAGCCGGTTGAGCTCGTCGAGCTTGCCCCTTTTGCGCTCCCAGCCTATCCAGCGTTGCTCACTGCGGCTGAAGCGGCGTTCCCGGTGCAAGAGATGGAAGGGACCCTGACCCTCGGAACCATGTCGCTGGTTGAGCTCTGCGATGCCGCGTACGGCTAGTTCGAGAACGGTCGCGTCCTCTGGGCCGTGTTGTTCATCGGCGTCGGGGAAGTCGGTGAGCAGGACGAATCGCAGATTCGGGTCGGGGTTCGACAGGAAGTGTCGCTCGATCTGCCCGAGCAGATGCTCCACATCGTTCTGGCTTCCAAGCAAGCTCGGAACTGCGATGGCGGTCTGGAATCCGACTGGGATACCGCTCTCGAAGGCAAGTTTCGGGAGCACGGTGGGTGGCAGAACCCGCGAGATCGTCCAGTGGAGAACCGTGACGGCGAGCATCGAGGAAGGCAGCGCGAGGAGAACCGCAGCACCGACCCAACCCGCCGGGCTGACCCCGGCCCGTGACAGGTAGAGACCTGGGGCGAGAGCGAAGCAGATCGTCAACAGGAGCAGCGCGCTCAGATAGATCCCTGTCGCATGGTTTCGCAGGCCTCTTCGGGCGCGGTCCCGCCATCTCGCTCGGTAGCCCAGTGAGCGCTCGAGTTGCCGGCGCCCCTCGGCCACGAGCCAGTAGCCGACGTGGGCCGCGCGGGCATGGATCGCGCTCTGTTGAGCGTGGGCCACCGCGCGTCGAGCGACGTCCGGTTCGTCGTGGCGCGAATGCCGGGCCAGGTCTTCGACGGCTCGGCGATAGTGATCCCGTGTCTGGGCGTCCAGCTTCGAGTAGGCCTCGGCGGGATCGTCTCGAAGAACGACATCGATCGCACTCGTCGCCCGCACAAACTCCGGCCACGGGATCGCACTGAGCGTCGCCAGGCCCCGGACGCTGCGGGCCACACATTCGGTTTCCTCTAGCCCGAGGGGTAGCTCCTCGCTCTCGGGGACATCGAACAGGGCGGGGAGCTCGGGAGCAAGGCGCCGCAGCGATGAGACGAGCGACTCGATACAGGTCAAGCGCAGCATTGTCGGGAGCGCCCACAGCTCGGCCAACTCGAGCGTCTCCACCTCCTGGTACGCAGAAACGAAGCGAGTCACCGATTCAGTGGTGAGCTGAAGGCTTGTGACGCGCGCGATCTCTTGTGCCAGGCCGTAGACGCGCGGCGGACGCGAGACCTTGTCGATCCCCAGCGACGGCAACAGAGAGTAATAGCCACGGGGCAGGTCCTCGCCTATCTGTCGGACGGCGCGCTCGATCACGTAGGCGTTGTCCCGCAACCACTCGTTGGCCCTGCCAGCTGCGGGCCGGTGCGAGAGGGCGGCATACGCATCAGACAGCCACGCCGGCATCCCAGCGAGACCGGAGAGCGAGGAGATAGTGGTGGGCCGTTGACCCGAGACCACGTGTCGGTACGCCAGCGAGCGGCCTGCGGACTCCGATCTCGTCGGCCCATGGCTGGACGACTCCGGCTCGATCATGACTCGGTCTGTTGTGGGAGTCGAACCCCTCCTCGACTGCGGCTCCTCGGCGGGGTCCCCACCGGCGGTGTCAGCTCACGGACGACGAGGACAGGTACCGTGGAATGCTCGAGCAGGAAGCTGGCAACGCTGCCAAAGGGGAGCTCCGACCGCCCGCCGTGCCCGTGTCCGGAGAACACGAGGAGGTCGACGTGATCATGGGCAACGCGGCGGAGGATCTCACCGCGTACGTCACGCTCGATGGTCACAAGCGTTCGCACCCGAGCACCCTCTCTCACCACGCGCTTCTTGATGTCCGCCAAGTAGACCTCGGCGGCTCGAGCGTTGCGGGCCTCGAGGCGTTGGTCGAGATCGTGCTCTTCGGCTTCGAGCGCCCCGGCACACGATGGCTCGGGAGCCGGAACGACATGAAGGAGGAGCAGCTCAGAGCCGTAGGCTCGGGCCAACCCCGAAGCGACCGGCAAGACACTCTCGGAGCGGAGCGATCCATCGAGGAGTACGAGGATGCAGTCATAGGTGACGTCGCGCTCGACAGGCTCTTGGACCGACCACGCCGGCACCAGGAGCACCGATCCAGAGATCCCTTCGACCAGCTTCCGTGCCGTGCTGGCGAGACTCCATTCTGTCCATCCACTCGCACCATGGCTGGCCAACACGGTGAGGTCGACACCGTGGCTGCTCACCCAGTCGCGTATCTCTTCGGCCGGCCGCCCTTCAAGGATCTCACTCCCGACACGCAGGTTGTCCGCTGCATGGTCGGACTTGACCGCCTCAACGTGCCGCCGCGCCTCGGCTCGCTGCACCTCCCAGTCGAGCGGGTCAGTCGGCGTCGCCACCGGACCCTCATGCGGAGGCTCGAGCGCATGCACCACCGTCAGCTTGGCGCCGAACGCCCTCGCCACCGCCACGGCGTGAGGCATGATCCGATCTCCGACAGGCGATCGATCCAGGCACACGCCTATGTGATGCACCGGCTGCGGGTCATGTGCCTGCATGCTCACGATCGAATCTCCACCGTCGAACCTGGTTGTCATTGCACTCATTGGCCGGCGTGGGAGCCAGAGGACAAGGTCCTCGTGGTCCGAGTAATCAACGCATGCGAGCATGCGGTCCGCCGCCTGGCGGCGTGAGCGAGAGACGTTCGACCCTTGGTCCTGCTACTGGCCGCAGCGCCGGATGTGGTCTTCCCCTAGCCGAGCTCGATGTCGTCCCATCCGCTGCCGGTCTCGAGCACGCTTCTGACCCGCGTCCAGCTTTCGTCCAGCTCCGAGGCGAGCGACAGGTCCAGTGCCTGGGATCGTGCCGACGGGTTGGAGGGATGGACCGTCAACGTACGCTGGTCCACGAAGAGGGGGATGGCGAGCACCGAGGATGCGAAGGTCCCGTCTGGTTGCTCGGTGATCGTGACCTGCACGAGGAGCTCGTCTCGCTGGAGCGGCCGTGTGGCATTGGCCAGGAGGTTGCCGAGCCCGTGGACGATCCATTCTCCGTCGATGTGCTCGATCGGTTGAACGACGTGGGCGTGGTGTCCGACGATCAGATCGATGTCCTGGGAAGCAAGGAGCCGGGGCCCTAACTCACGTTGCTGCCAGTTCGTCTGGTTCGCGTACTGTTCACCCCAGTGCAATGAGAGCACGACGAAGTCGGCACCATCGGCACGGGCCTCGGCTGCGTCGGCAAGTACTGTGCTCTCGTCGAGGATGTTGGCCAGCCACGGGGCGTCGCTGGGCACGGCAAAGCCGTTGAACCCGTAGGAGTAGGCAAGATGGGCGATGCGGACCATACCGATCTCGATCCATATCTGGCTTCGCGCCTCTGCGGGAG
>JAAETH010000364.1 GCA_024228575.1 Actinomycetes bacterium | reverse complement strand
GTGGAGGGCCCCGGAGATCCACGACGCCACTGTCGAGGTGGGCGCGCTGTACCTACTGCGCAAGGGTACCGTCGAGGAGGTGACGGTCTCGCCCATGGTGGGTCAAGCCGCCTTCCGTGCCGTCCTCGCCGCCACCTACCAGCGCCCGATCGTTCAAGGCCTCGGTATTGGGGAGCTCCACTTCACCCTGGCCGCGCGCCTGGCCGACTCGGTCCCCATATTCAGGATCGTGCGGCCTGGCGACGGCCAGACGGTCGACTCAGTCGTCGATGTGGTGACAACAGCTTGACCGAGTGTTCCGACGCGCTCAGGGATCAACAGCCGCGCCACGTCGTCGGTCCTTGGGCAAGGCCCCAACACGCCGTTGAGCACCAGGGCCGGTCGCCGGTGAGCAGGCCCCCCGGAATCGGTAGGGTTGAGCTGGCATGAGCCGGACGAGCCTGTGGGGCGTTACCTTCGACACCGACATCGACCTCCCGGGACGGGATTCCGCGGAGGCGACCGATGTCACGATCCGGTTCGGGTCGGTGCCCGCCACGATCCCGGAGGTGAGATCCGAGGGTGTGGCATACCAGGCGGGGCCGGGAGTGTTCAGGTTCGCCATCCCGGGCATGGCTGCCTTCCTGATCTCGGATGGCTCCGAGATCGTCGTCGAGGCCGACGAGTCGGTGCACCCCGACACCGTCCGCCTCCTACTCCTCGGCACCCCGATGGGGGCGCTGTTGCATCAGCGCCAACGAATCCCGCTGCATGCTGCGGCAGTCGAAATCGACGGAACGGCTGTGCTGATATCCGGGTTCTCGTCGAACGGCAAGTCCACGGTGGCAGCCGCTCTGCACAAGCGCGGCCACCTGGTCATCTCGGACGATATCTGCAGCCTTCACGCAGATGACGAGGGTGTGGTGGTGGTCGAGCCGGGGACGACCGAGCTGCAACTGTGGCACGACGCTGTGAAACGCTTCGGCGACGAGACCGGTGACTACCTGCGGGCCCGCCCCGAGCTCGACAAGTACCGCGTGCCGGTGGAGACGGTCTCCGAGCCGCTCCCCGCATCGGTGATGTACGTTCTCGGGAACCACAACACAGACGGGTTCGATATCGGAGAGATCGAGTCGTTGGGCAAGGTGCGCACGATCCTGAGCCAGACCCGAGGCAGCGGGTACCTCGAGGGCATGGGTGCCGGGCCGTTCCATTTCCACACGTCCATGGCCATGGCGACCCAGGTGACCATGAAACGTCTTGTTTGGCCGCGCGGCATCGTTGGTGTCGC
>JAAETH010000363.1 GCA_024228575.1 Actinomycetes bacterium | reverse complement strand
ACTCACCCAGCGCCCGGTCGACGGAACACCATGCTGCCAACTGCCATCTGCCAGCAACACGTGGCTGGCACCTTCGGGCGCCAGCTCGAGATGTTGCGACGACAAGGTCTTGGCCGGCCACCGCGATTGCGGGATCCAAGCCCAAAGCGGACCCGGCAGCGCCAGCTGCTGACGCAGCTGCCGGCCGCGTTCGATCAGAGGCTCGACGATCTGAGCCGCGCCATCGCTCAGAAACGGTTGCAGCACAGCTCGTGGGTCGGTTCCCAACGGTGCCAGGCAGCGGGCGGTATTCTCGATGGCGTGGAGAGTGGCGCGATCGTACATCGAGATCCGATAATGAAGCCATGGCCAGCGCCCGCGGCCGATACGCAGCGGCGCCCCGCAGATGATCGTCCACAGTGAGCTGCGGGCAAGACCCTGGAAGTCCACCACCAGGTCATAGCTTCTGCGCCGGAGCCGGACCGCTGCCTGCCACCATTCTCGAACAGCCTGACGCCGGTTCCAGCGCACGGTGTCGACCACGATCGCATGTTCCACCCACGGCAGCAGCTCGACGATGGGTGCCGCCTCGGGCCCAACCATCCAATCGACCTGCGGGGTGGAGTCAGTATCAGGATCGAAGGAGATCGACCGCCGGACTCCGCCAGGCGATGCGACTCCATTCGGTAGCGCCCACCCGCGGTGCGTGAGGCCCCAAACCAGCGGCAGGGTATGCGCCAGGTCGCCGATCGAAGTCTTCTTGATCACCAGGATTCGCATCAAGTACTCGGTGCAGGCCTGAGCTCGGGTCCGAGCTCACGAAGAGCCGCGAAGAACCTCTCGGGCGAGATGGCAAGTAGGCAATTCGTATTTGATCTCCATATCGTGCTCAGCGTGGCTCCGGGTGATTCTACCTCCGCTGGCGGGCAGCGAAAAGGAGTGTCGGCACCCTCTTCAAGACAGGGTTGGGCGCCAGGGTCATGGTACGATCTGCCCGCACATGGTACGATCGCCGCCTACCGTGGCTGCAGACGTTTCGAGCCAGACACTGGAGAACCTCGCCTCGTCCCCCTCCCGAGAGGAGACCGTCGACATGAACAACAGCCTTCGAACGTGCTCGCAGAACAAGTCTGAAGACGCGAGGACCCGTGGCACGACCGCCGGCCTGCTGGTGCCGATTCCGGGTATTCTCTTCGGCCTGGGCGCTCTCTGTCTGCTGGTCGTGCCGGTCAACCCGGCCCTGGCGCAGGGAATCAGCCCGAGCAACCCGGCCCTGCTCGACACAGACGGCACGCCGGGCCCGTCTGCTGGCGACTCACAGGTCTACCTCCAGTGGTTCGATGAGGGCTCGGAGATTGCAGAGGTCGTCTCCTGCTACAGCGCCTGCAGCGCCCATTCAGGCAATTATGTCCAGCTCGAGAGCAGCGGCGCCGTTGGTTCCGAGTACGACACCTTCTATATGGTCGACTCAGGCGGGGTGAAGACCGACCTGAAAGAGCTTACGCTCACGGATGATGACGGCGAGGAGTTTTGGGGCGTCGGGTGGGAAAACACGCAGCCCAACCACATGACGACCATCAACGTCGAAGCATGCAACCCAGACGTTATCTGCGGTGTCGCTGCCGCCGGCTCGCCGGTGAGAGCGGTCAAGGTTGATTCAGTGAGTTATCAGATCATCGGCCTTGACGAAGATCCGGGCGACGGCATTGTTGATTATATCCGTGTCCCGTACTTTGGAAACAACGCCACGTGCGGATCATGCGGAGGGGGGTCGTCCCATCCCAATTTGTGGCTACCCGTCGATGACGCCGGGGGGGGCGAGGTCGCGTTGTTTTTTGTCATTCCCAATGGGGATGGTTCGGATACAACCCTCGACGTGTGGCCCCCCTTCGACCCGAACCCGGTGGTGCCGGTCGAGCTCCAGTCATTCACGATAGCGGACGCAGCCTCGACGTGGCCGCTGTCACGATCGGCCCAATCCTTGCTCTCTCTCATGGCATTGCCTTTGGCAATAACTCTCGCGCGCCGCCGGAAGGACTGAGACTGAATAGCCTCAGGTGGGTCGCGAAGAATAGCCGGCCTGGGGCTCTTCGCGCAGTGGCGCTCGAGTCTTCGAACCCCGAACCCTCGGAAAACACCGCCCTCCGAGGCCGGGTTTCCCGATGGTGATCTTCCTCAGGAGCTGGCTGGTTCTACTGCCGATGGCCGTGATCGCCCGGGCAGCGACCTCCGCGACCGTCGCCCAGCATATCGAGCTGACCTTCTCGTTCTTCGTCGAAACCGGAGTGGTGCCCCTGGTGCAGGCGGCGGCCCTGGCCTGGGGGTTGGCAGCCTGCCCTTGGCCGAGCTTCTCCCGGGCACTGCCGCGGCTGTGGCGTCCAACCCACGTGGTCGTCGGGTCGATCACCGCTGCCGTCCTCGTAGTGGTCCTGCTGCGAGGCTCCACCGGTGAGCTTGCCGGTGTCGGAGTGGGCCGCGCCGCGAGCGTGCTCGCCGGCGTCGAGCTCATCGTGGCGGCGGGTCTCTGGTGTCGCGCGATGGGTCGCCTGGGCCGGCGTGTGCTCCCACTCGTGAGCATCGCTGCCGGAGCAGGCGTGCTCGCCACCCTCGATCCGGGCTGGCTGTTGGAGGTCGCTGATCTCCGTCTGCCGGACCACTTCGTCGGAACCTTTGTCTGGGGTGCCTGCGGCGTCCTCCTGGTCGTGGCCGTGCTGGTGGCGGCTCCGGTTCTGTCCACCACGGCTCGAGCTTTGGCGCTGTCCGCGGGCGTCGTGACGGCCATCGCAGTGTCCCTGCTGACGGTCATCGACTTCCTGCACGTGTTCTACCTCGGTCGCCAGTTTGACCTGCAGCGCTTGGCCCTGGTGCTCGTGGCAGGGCTCTTCCTCATCGCTGCTGCCGAGAGGGAGGGCGGCGACGTTGCCGAGACCCGCCTGGGAGCGGAGCTCGACCGCGTCGACTGGCCGTGGATGGTGCTCCTGCTGATGGCCGGCGCGTTGGCCGCACGCGGCGCCCTTTCGTTGGT
>JAAETH010000362.1 GCA_024228575.1 Actinomycetes bacterium | reverse complement strand
TCGGCCCACGACGCCGACCACTCACCTGGCGGCAAGACACCATCGACCAAACCCGGAACCATCAACACAACATATCAGTTGGGTTGAGTTTCGACCAGACTCGACGGGCGGATCCCCCGCCCCGCCTCTCCATTCACTCAGTGGCGTTCGCAGAGAAGTCGCTGCAAGGGCGCAGCCGATGGGATCATCGGCTCGTGAGTGCTTCGTCGGAACCATCGAACTCGGAGTTGTTGGCCGAGGTCGAGGAGTTGCGCGCCGAGGCAGCCCAGCTACGCGACCTGCTCGGCCTCGCCGACCGCACCGGCGACGAACACCAGCGCGCCTGGGCGCCAACGCTATTCGGCGGCGCCAATCCGACGGCGGAGGTGACCCAGGCCTCCCCGCCGGCGGAGAAGCTCGAACTGATCCGATCACTGTTCGGCACACGCTCAGATGTGTACGCCCACCGGTGGGAGAACCAGAACTCGGGCAAATCGGGTTGGTCGCCGGCGGTGCGTGGCGGCTGGTCTCAAAAGGCCCGCAAGGCCAAGGACTATCTGCCGCTCACCGACGAGGTGTTCGCCTCGCACCTCCGTGGCGACACGACAATTGGGATCTACCCGCTCCTGCGGGGCGACACCTGTGCGCTGCTCGCGTGCGATTTCGATGATGGCAGCTGGGCGCTCGACGCACTCGCGTTCCTCGACGAGTGCCACAACGCCGGTATCCCTGCGGTGCTGGAACGCTCCCGCTCGGGCGACGGTGCTCACGTGTGGGTGTTCTTCGACAAGCCCGTTCCCGCTACCGCAGCTCGGGCGATGGGGATGGGGCTGCTGCGTCAAGCGATGACCAAGCGGGCGGAACTCGATCTGGCGAGCTATGACCGGTTCTTCCCGTCGCAGGACTTCATGCCCAGAGGGTCCTTCGGGAACCTGATCGCGCTCCCACTCCACGGCGAACGAGTCACCCACGGGTGCACGGTGTTCCTCGACCCGACCTCCATGGAGCCTTGGCCTGACCAGTGGGCGTTCCTGTCGAGCGTGTCTCGCATGTCGAGCGACGCGGTCGTCGCGTTGGCCGACTCGCTGCACGCCGTCGCCGCGGGCCCTGGCCTGTCGTTGGCGGACCTGGCAGACGCCGATGGCCCCAAGCCCCCACCGGTGATCGACGCGCAGATCGCCGGGATGCTCTCGTTGCGGCGAGCCGGACTCCCACCGGCGCTCGTTGCCGGGTTGAAGCACCTCGGTTCGCTGGCAAACCCCGAGTTCTACGAGAAGGAGCGGATGCGGTTCTCCACATGGGACACGCCACGCTTCGTTCGCTGCTACCGCGAAGACCTCGAATGGCTCCATCTCCCCCGAGGTCTGCTCAGTCAAGTGACAGAACTGGCCGAGACGGCGGGCAGCCGCCTCGACATCACCGACCGACGACCCGACCACCCCCTGATCGAACTCGCCGCCACGACCCCGCTACGGCCCCATCAACAAGCCGCTGCCGAGGCCGTCGTCGACCATGACCTCGCGGTGATCGTGGCCCCGCCCGGGTCCGGCAAGACCGTGACCGCATGCGCCGTGATCGCGCACCACCGCCAACCGACACTGATCCTGGTCGACCGCAAACCGCTGCTCGCTCAGTGGCGCGACCGGCTCATCGAACACCTTGGCCTCCCCGACGACCAGATCGGTGTCATCGGTGGCGGCAAGACCAAGACAACTGGAATCGTCGATGTCGCGATGATCCAGAGCCTCGCCCGGCGCGAACGCCCCGACGAGGCCTTCGCCAACTACGGCCTCGTTGTCGTCGACGAATGCCACCACCTCCCGGCCGTGTCATTCGAGAGCTGCGTCCGCACCGCGTCGACCCGCCGCTGGCTCGGCCTGACCGCCACGCCGTATCGGCGCGACGGGCTCGAAGGAATCATCGCTCTGCAATGCGGACCGACCCGCCACGAGACCAAACCGGGCGACGTCGCAGAGACCGCACTCGTGCAACGACACCTCATCGTTCATCCCACCGGCTTCGCGCTCGACGACGACAGCGCCTCGATCCAGGCTGTCTTCGGAGCGCTCGCCGACAACCACCAGCGAACCCAACAAGTCTGCAGCGACGTCGGCGCTGCCGCCACCGCAGGCCGGACCTGCCTCGTGCTCACCCAACGCACCAGCCACATCGACGCCATCGTCGACCAACTCGCCCAAACGGGTCACACCGCTCACGTCCTCAAAGGCGGTCTCGGAAAGAAGGCCCTCGCCGCCGTCCACGAAGCCATGGCCAACCCCTCCGCAGATACCGGGCTCGTGGTCGTCGCCACCGGTTCCTATCTCGGCGAAGGCTTCGACTGGCCCGAGCTCGACACCCTGTTCCTCGCGTTTCCGATTTCGTTCAAGGGCCGCGTCGTGCAGTACGTCGGCCGACTCCTGCGAGCGCATGGCACCAAGCACGATGTCGAACTCCACGACTACCTCGACGAACACGTCACCGTCCTCGCCCGCATGCACACCAAACGCCTCCCCGCCTACAAGACCCTCGGCTTCCACACTCCAACCCGAAGCCCTCCACTACCCGCAAGCCCGGACGATGCCTTCTGACCCCGAGCGCGAGACGATCGACGCCATCATCGAGCGGGTCACCGTCGACGCCTACGGCGACGAAGGCCACACCAGCTTCCTGTGCGCCTTCGAAGACGAAGTCGACTACCCCATCGCCGCCACCCTCGCCGGCACACCCGTGACCATCACCAGCGTCGACTACGACGGCCAACCGGCACGAGGGCTCGTCGGCGTCATCGCCAACGACTCGGGCCAGCATCGGGTCGCACTAGTCGAACTGGACCCCGAAGGCGGGTTTCCACGCCGGCTCCTCGACGCCTACCGTCGCTGGCTCCGCCTCGATCCGTAGCCACCGACTCGTTCGCACCTCATGGCTGTCACACCCGCTACGTAGGTTCGCGAGATGGAGCACACTTCACAGGACAGCCAAGACTCCATCACGAGCAACGCCTCGGTATTGGCAGTGGCCACACCGCTCGAGAAGAACACGGTGCTCGAACAGCTCCTCGCGGCCCACCTTGACTTGATCGACGAGGCCGAGGGCCTCGCCAGCGGACTGCTGTCGTCAGCCAGCGCCGAGCAGATCGCACACGAACTCGCCCACCAACTGGGCTCACTGGGATTCGAGGAACTCCCTGGTAGGGCGGGACGGATACCGGGCCGTGGATACGTCAACGAGACCGACGCTGCCTGGGAGTTGCTCGAGGAAGCCCTCGATCCGTTCCTCACCGACATCCGGCGCCGTGCCGTACTCGGGTTCGCGCAAGCCGCAGCCGCGATCGCAGGCGGCGCGATCGCCGGGCTCGACCGCCTCCGCGAAGCACCAGACGGCCAGCTGATCGCATTGGCAGGTGAGGATGCCGTCGACACGCTCACCGAAACCGTGCTCGACCTTGCCGAACACCTCCAACTCGACGTCGACGAGGCTCCGAACCTCAACTGATGGCGCCGAGTCTTCGCCCTCATCCAAAGTCGTCGTTCGAGCGAGCCGATCGGTGAGCTACTTCATGCAACGCAAGTCCCGCTTCTACGTCGTCGCCGCGCTATGTCAAGTTGCCGCGCCGTCCGCCGCCCCAGCGTTCTGCGGACTTGACGACATCGAGCCGTCAGCGAACCCATCCCGACGGCGGGATGCTCGACCGCTACGTTGCTTCAGCCCAAGAGTTCTACCGATTGTTCCTCCGAGGTCCCGGCCACCGGGACCACGCCTGAAGGAGGCACACCATGAAGGGATACGTCGCTCAACGCCGAGGCCGGTTCTACGCCGTGATCTATGAAGGCCGCGACCCTGTCACCGGCAAGGAACGCCGCAGTTGGCACCCCGCTGGGACCGATCGAGCCGAAGCAGAACGACTCGCAGCGAAGCTCGCTGCTGAGGAGACCAAGAAGGTGGATGCCGTCCGGTCGTTGACCTTCGGCGCCTACCTCACCAGCCAGTGGCTGCCGGCCAAAGAACTGCACCTCGCGACCAGCACGTACCGGGGCTATGAACGCAACGTCCGCCGCCACATCCTCCCCGCTCTCGGCAGAATCAGCATCCGCCGTCTGCGATATCAACAGATCGAATCGCTCTACGACTCGCTCCTGCACCCGGACACCGGCCGCGGGCTGGCCCCGAAGACCGTGTACGAACTCCACCTCATCATCCGAGGCTCGCTCACTGACGCCCACCGCCGAGGCCTCGTGACCCGCAACGTCGCCCTCATGGCTCGCGCCCCCAAACAGCGATCGATCCAGCAGACCGAAGGCGTCGCCCTGACCGAGGAAGAGCTCCGCCAACTCCTGCGGACCGCCGCTGGGCATCGGTTCTTCCCCATCTACTGGCTCACCGCCATGACCGGGATGCGCCGCAACGAAGTCCTCGGACTGCAATGGCCCGACATCGACATCGCCAAGAAGCGGCTCCACCTCAACCGCGGCCTCGTCGCCGTCGGCTACGAGATCCACCAGACCCGCGGCAAGACCAAGACCGCCCGCCGCACCATCGCACTCGACGACACCACCATCGCCGTGCTCGAAGGCTGGCGGGCCTACCAGACCGCCGAGTTCGACGCCGTCGGCCTCGACAATGAAGGCCAGTGGCTGTTCACCAACGGTGATGGCAAACCAGTCCACCCCCACGCCGTTTACGAAGCGTTCCGCCGGATCGTGCGCAACGCCGGCGTCCCAACCATGCGGTTCCACGACCTGCGTCACACCCACGGGAGCCTGCTCATCAAAGAAGGCGTCCCGGTCAAGGTCGTGTCCGAACGACTCGGCCACGCCCACATCGCCCACACCCTTCAGACCTACCAGCACGTCCTGCCCGGCATGCAAGACGACGACGCCGGCGTCGCCGAACGCCTCGCCAACCCGACGCCGACCGGCAAGAAGAGCGGCGCGAAACCGGCCCGGAAGACGCCGGGGGAACGTCGAGGGAACGCCCGGAAGAACGCCGCCTGAAACGGAGGAACAACTCCGACAACGACGAAGGCCCAGGTCGCTGACCTGGGCCTTCGTGCGTGATTTGGTGGCGGGGGCAGGATTTGAACCTGCGACCTTCGGGTTATGAGCGACCTGTCGGTGGTCCCCGCAGCTCCCCTCTGGACCCCGCTGTTTGCGGTTGTGCTGTTACCTCTGTGTTACCTCGATCGGCAGATCTCACCCGGATCTGAACCTCCAGAGACGGCCACGCAGAGTGCTGCCGGCTGTCGGTCAGGCGACCTGGACAGCATCGGTGAGCTTGTCGGGAACCTCCGCTGGGAACGACAACACGAGATGCCGATCGAGCGCGGTCGCGACCCGGGCGAGGGTGTCGATCCGG
>JAAETH010000361.1 GCA_024228575.1 Actinomycetes bacterium | reverse complement strand
CGTCATCGGCGGCCTCGCCTACACCATCGGATTCCCCGTTCTGCTGCTGCGCCGGCCAGACCCCTGGCCCCACACCTTCGGCTACCACGAGATCTGGCACACCTTCACAGTGATCGCCGCGGTACTCCACTTCGGAGCCGTGGCCACCCTTCTGTGAGCCCGTGTCCACCGGCACGATCGCACTCTGCCGGCGGGTGCCACGCTGGTAGCGTCAGCCGACATGCTCGACGCTGTCCGCGTAGAGCTTGGCTCGTCGATTCTCGAAGCTGAGCTGATCGTTCAGGCTCTCGCTGACGAGGGCATCACCGTTGAGCTTCTCCACAACGAACACCCCGGCACCGGCGCCGCCATGGCACTGGTCGGCTGCGCACTTCTTGTCAGGGCCGAGGACGAGGCAGCCGTCCGAGCAAGAATTGCCGAGCTCGGGTACTGAACCCGGCCCGCTCGGCCGAACGCCCCCACCTCTATGGCGGGACATGTCCCTACCAGCGACCCAATAGCCCGCTCACCGACTGCCCCTGACCGCCGGGTCAGCGATGTCTGCGCGCAACCACAGATGCTCTCGAGCTCAAGCGCTTCCGCGGCCTGGCCCAAGGCTGGGAGGCCACGTTGTGGACTCCGTATACCGGGGGGCGTCCATCGGACATGCGCTACCAGAAGCAGTCCGTATGGTGCGATACGGTTGTGCATGCCTATGCGGCTGGCCGGGATGGCTGTGATCGTGCTGGCGGTACTCACTGGATGCGGCAGCGACGCCGACCCGACCGCTGGCTCGGACGGAACGTCAAACAGCTCCAACACGTCGGCCGATACCGCCCCGAGCAGTGCTTCTTCCATATCTCCGGATCCGGCCGATGCCGAAACAGTCTGTGGGCTTGTGTCCGCCGAGGACGTATCGCAGATCGTCGACAACCCGGTGGTGGGCATCGATATCGACCCGACACTGTGCGAGTACGCACCGGTCAACGGCGACCCGGGGGCCGACGGCACCGGAGTCGATGTGTTCCTCAACGACGCCCTCGAGGAGACCTGCGATCTCGAGTTCGGGCTCGTGGGAGCGGCCGACGAGCAAGCAGTCGAGGGACTCAACGCGGTCGCCTATTGGAAGGCCGCCTCGGCCCAGCTCTATGTGTGCACCAGTGACAAGTTCCTGACCATCACCCAATACAAGCCACCCGCAGTGTCCGACGACGAAGCGCGCGAACGAGCCCAACGAATCGCGAAGAGAGTGCTCGAGAACATCTGAAGGGCGTGCTCCGCACGATCAGACCCCCCCGTCCTCTACCAGCAGCAATCACCCGCCCGGTGACCGCCACCTAACGTCCGCCCGATATCCCGCTCCACCCCTGCCCCCATTCGCCGGATCGATGATGCCGGGGTGGGCACAGCTCGAGTTCGCTGTGCTCACACGCCCCTGACTTACCCACCCGAGACCGGCATCATCATCGGCGTGCGCGAGATCACCGTCGATCGGTTCCCGAGCCTCGGCCTACATTGTCGCCGTGGGACCGTGGACGCTCTGGGCCGGTGAGGAACTTGTCGGAGAGGTCGTCGGGGCAGAGCCTGATCAGCCCTGGTTCTTTGGAGCCTGGCAACCGACTGAGGCCTTCGAGGCGTACAGGTCTCTCTTCGAGGAGGAGCTCTCGCTCTTGGAGGCCGCCGAAGAGCGTTGGGACGAGTACGACCGCTGCTATGGGCAGATCCGGGAGGCACTCCAGCTGAAGACCCCCGCCGGCAGCAGAGTTGCAGAGTGGATTCTCCATGTCGACGGAGGCCAGGCGTGGTTCCGTTTCGAGATGGAACCTTTCACGGGCCCGTAGAGCCGCATCGGGACCAAGCGTTCGACACGCTCGAACCAAGGCGGAACAGTGCGACACATCTGATCGACGACGGCGATCACATATTGTCCGCCCGATATCCCGCGGGACACCGCCCCACTGCGCCGGCAGCGTCACGGGCTCTTGACCTGATTTAGCTCGCCTCCAGGATCCAGTCCTCGATCGAGTCCATCTCCTCAGGACTCAACCCGCGATTGGCCGCCGGACGGACAAGGAGACTTCGAAACTGCTGGGCTTCGGCCCAGGCCTCCGCCTGCCGCGAGATCGCATTGTCATCAATCCAGACCCAAGGTCGACCAGCAGTTGAGGAATACTCACGGACCGCCTCGAACTTCCACGCCCCATCAGCGGCTCCCCCGACCGGCGGCAGCGCAGCGACCGGCAACTCCGGCAACCCGACCCGACGCCCCACCTCGTTGGCCTTCTGACCCCAAGTGGTCAGCCAGACGATGTCAGCGGAGAGAGACGCGAGCCGAGCGCCCAACCGGCGCGAAAGCGTTAACGAGAAGCCATCGAGAACAAGCTTGCGCCCATCACCGAACGCGTGCCTGGAAGACAGGGCACTCACTACACCATCGACATCCAAGAAGACGACCGGAGGCACTACACCATCCTGACCCCTCGTCCTCCGAACAGCCACCCCAAGAGTCGACCGTCCCATACCGTTCGCGCGATAACCCGCCGCCGACCGTCCCCGACCGCCGGCTCGGCGGCGGTTGACGGGCGCCAACCGCTGGCGGTTGCCATGATCTGCCCATGGTTGATTCCCGTCTGCTCGACGAACAGCTCGACTACTACCGCGAGCGAGCCGCAGAGTACGACGAGTGGTGGGAACGGCGGGGCCGCTACGACCGTGGCCCCGAGGCCAACACGCAATGGCGAACCGAGATCAGCCAGGTGCGTGCCGTGTTCGACACCCTGCCCTTGAGCGGCGACGTTCTCGAACTGGCTCCGGGCACCGGCTACTGGACTGAACTGCTCGCTCAACGAGCCCGACGGGTTACCGCCCTCGATGGATCCTCAGAGATGATTGCCATCAACCAGGCCCGCCTGGGCAAGCTGAGCCGCTCTGTCGACTACCACCAGGTGAACCTGTTCGACTGGAAGCCCACCCGCCGTTGGGACGGCCTGGTGTTCTGCTTCTGGATCAGCCATGTGCCCCGTGACCGGCTCGCCGGGTTCTTGGCCGCGTGTCGGGACGCGCTGGTTGAGGGGGCAACGATGTTCTTCCTCGACGGTCAGCGCATCAACGAGAGCACCGCGGTGGACCATGTCCTGCCCGGCAAGGCGAGCGAAATCATGGTCCGTAGGCTCAACGACGGACGGGAGTTCCGCATCGTGAAGAACTTCCATGAACCGGTCGAGTTGACCGAACTCGCCGGAGCCGCCGGGTTCGATCTCGAGGTCCATCGCACCGACAACTTCTTCCAGTTCGCAGTGGGCGTCGCCCGATAGGCAGCCATCCCAGATCGGCCAAAACATCCCCTAACCACGCGCCCCCAAACCCGACCGTCCCTGATAACGCCGGATCGGCGACGCACGTTCTGGCGGCGCCGGGCGCTCGGCCAATGCGGATCCTGAGCGGGGCTTCACCGGTGGCGCCAAGTTTGGCTCAGCTTGGGCAGATCCAGGACCATGAAGACCTCGTCCCGATCCCCGTCCGATAGTCGAAGAGCAGCCGGGTGACGGCCGATCTCTCGCCACCCAAGACGAGCGTAGAAGTCCTCAAGATTCTCTCCGCCTCGAAGAACCAGCTGCAACTGCTCGAGGCCGAGGGAAATTGCATGCGCTGCAAGGGCCGCCATCAATTCTCTACCGATGCCGAGGCCACGCCTGTCGGGCCGGCTTTGAAGCCGTGCTACCGATGCCCAATGGCGAGTGAGCTCTGAACTGTTGAAACGAAGTGAGACCCAGCCGACGAGCTCGCGCTCGACTTCGGCAACGAAGACCAGCACCGAGCCCGACGCGACATCCCGGGCGAGCCGCTGTGTCGCTTCGTTGACCTCGGCGATCGAGACAGGCAAGAACGGGAATCCGACGGCTCCGCCAGCGTTGCTGACATCTAGCCAGCATCGGGATAGTTCGTGGCCGAGCTGAGCATCGTCGACCAGATCAGTAACGATTCTCACCCGCACGTCGGCCATCGCCACAGAATATGAGATGGACCGTGCGATCGACCGACCGG
>JAAETH010000360.1 GCA_024228575.1 Actinomycetes bacterium | reverse complement strand
TGTTGTCGAGGGGGCCTGTGAAGCCACCTGCGGTCGAGGAGATCTTCTGCTCGGCTCTGACTGTGCCATCCGCGTTCAAGAACAACACATAGGCGGCACCCCGTGCGCTGCCGCCGTCATCGTCAACGTTGGCGCCGACAGCGATATCGGCGATCCCATCACCATCGAGGTCACCAACCCCACCCACCGACGCACCGAACTGGTCGGAATTGTCGAGGGGGCCTGTGAGCCCGCCCGTTGTCGAGGAGATCTTCTGTTCGGCCTTGACCGTGCCGTCAGCGTTCAAGAACAGCACATACACGGCACCCCGGCTGGTGCCGCCATCATCATCGCCGTCGGCGCCGACAGCGATATCGACAATCCCGTCACCATCAACATCGCCGATCCCGGCCACCGACCACCCGAAGTAGTCGCCGTCGTCGAGGGGCCCTGTGAGCCCGCCCGTTGTCGATGAGATCTTCTGCTCGGCCGTCACGGTGCCATCGGCGTTGAGGAACAGGACGTACGCGGCTCCCCGGTCGGTGCCGCCGTCATCATCGCGGTAGGCGCCGACCGCGATATCGACGATCCCGTCACCATCAACATCACCGATCGAAGCCGCCGAGACCCCGAAATGATCATCATCGTCGAGAACCGCGGCCAACCCGCCGGCGGTGTCGGAGATCTTCTGCTCGGCAGCCACCGTGCCGTCAGTGGCGACAGTGATCGGGAGGTCCAGATAGTCGGGTTGACCATCCCGGTCTGAGTCGAGGGCGTCGCGAGGGTCGCCGTCGGCATTCGGGTCTGCGTTCTCGGCTGAAGTGAGGGTCCCGTCACCGTCATCGTCTGGGTCGAGGTAGTTGGGGGTGGTGTCGCCGTCGGTATCGGGACCCGGGGTGGTGGCCGGATTGCTGTCTAGGTCGGTGTTGGCGTCCTCTTCGAGGTCGCAGAGGCCGTCTGAGTCGGAGTCTGTGCAGGCCAGGTTCAGGACGTAGATGGCACCCCGGTCGGTGCCGCCGCCGCCGTCATCGTCGGCGTAGGCGCCGACCGTGATGTCGACGATGCCGTCACCATCAACATCACCAACACCGGCCACCGACCACCCGAAGTAGTCGGTGTTGTCGAGGGGGCCGGTCAACCCACCAGTGGTCGAGGAGATACTCTGTTCAGCCCTCACCGTGGCGTCAGCGTTGAGGAACAGCACATACACCGCACCACGTCCAGAGCCGCCGTCATCGTCACCGTAGGCGCCGACCGCGATGTCGACGATGCCGTCACCATCTACATCACCAACCCCAGCCACCGAGACCCCGAAGTAGTCAGAGTCGTCG
>JAAETH010000359.1 GCA_024228575.1 Actinomycetes bacterium | reverse complement strand
CTCGTTGAGGTCGGCTACGTGCCCGACGGCCGTGCCCAGCGCATCGCCGGCAGCGGCGCCCACCAGGGCAAAGCCGGAGGCGCCATCCAGCGCCCCCAACCCAAAGGCTGCGATGGCCGGCGCCGTGAACAGTTGCTCCCGGGTAATGAAGTCCAGGGTGCCGTCTGTGGTCACCAGGTCGCTCTTGAGCTCGATGCCGGACGGGTCGTCGTCGGTGTAATACAGCAGATCGATGGCATAGAAGCCGGCAGTCGCGAAGGTGTGGCTGCCCGGGGTCAGGGTAAAGCCCGGGGTGCCGTCCAGCTCGGCCACCGTCGCGCCGTCGACGGTGAGGGTGAAGCCTTCGGCGGAACCCACTTCGAATTGGTAGGTGCCCGCCTCGGCCACATGCAGAAAGCCGTCGAAGGTGAACACCGAGCCGTCGATCGTCGAGCTGTCGCCGCCGACGATCTCTTCGGCGTTGAGCCCGAGAAAATCATCGAGGCCGGTGGTGGCATCGACGGTGTCGGCGGCGTCGCTGTTGGGATAGTCGATCTGGTAGGCCAGAAAGGTCGCCGTCGGCACCGCGCTGGTGATGGCGGTTTGCGCATCGGCCAGGGAGGTGATCGGGCCGGTGTCGTAGAACAGGCCGGACAGGCCCTCGGCCACGGCGAAGTCCGCCGCACCAAAGAAAACGTAGGCTGCCCCGGCCCCCTCGCCATTCGCATCGGCGCCGGGGGCACCAACGACGACGTCGCCGACCCCGTCGCTGTTGAGATCGCCGGCGCTTGCTACGGCATGACCGGCGGCATCGCCTGCCGCGGCCCCGTCCAGCGCAAAGCCGATCTTGCCGTCCAGACTGCTCAGTTGAACCTTGGCGTCGAAGCCCTGATCCGTGCCGAAGACCAGATAGGCCTGCCCGGCATCGACCAACGTCGGATCGGGGTCGGCCCCGGGCGCGCCGATCAGGATATCGCTGATGAAGTCTCTATTTGCGAAGGATACGGCCACCACCGAGAAGCCCGAGGCATCGCCATCGGCCAGGCCCGTGAGGGCAAAGCCGTTGCTCCCGTCGAGGGCCGTTACAGCCAGGCTGGCCGCAAAGCCGGTCGCGGTCCCGAACAGGACGTAGCTGACGCCGGCCCCGAAGCTGGCAGTTGGGCCCGGGGCGCCGAGGATCAGATCATCCACGCCATCGCCGTTGACATCGCCTCCGCCGCCGACCGAGTAACCGAGGTTCTGGCCGGCGGGGCCGGTGAGGACGAAGCCGTTCGTGCCGTCGAGGGTGGTGAGATCGAGCGAGGCATCGAATCCCTGGTCGGTGCCAAAGAGCACATAGGCAAGGTCTTGTGCCGGCGCCCCGAGGATCAGGTCGTCGAAGCCGTCGGCATTCACGTCGCCGGCCGCGCTGACGGCCTGGCCCAGGCTCCCATCCGCCCCGGTCAGCACGAAGCCGTCGTCGCCGGTCAGGGCGTCCAGATCCGTGTCGGCATCGAAGGCGTGCTGGATCATCGCCACCAGATCCCCGTCCTGGGTCTGGGCAAGGGTGAGGTTGGCGTCTTTGCTCAGGGTGATGGTCTGACTGTCGGAGAGCGTGGACTGCTCGACCCGTTCGAAGCCCCCATAGTCATGTGCGATGTTGCCGTCGGAGCTGGCCAGCGTGCCGTGCTGCGGGCCGGTGATCGAGTGGCTGAGTGTCCGCGGTCCCAGACCATCATCCTCGATGATCAAGCGGTCATCGCCACCGGCGCCGCCGTCGATCACACCGTCCACATCCGCGCCGGGGGCGACGATGAAGAGGTCGCGGTTATCGCTGCCGCCGAGGAGGTTCTCCATGCCCGTGAAGGAGAGCCCCTGGACGCTGCCGGCGTTGTCGCTGTCGATCCGCCAGTCGGTGTCCGCCTGCCCGCCGAGGTTGTAGGCACTCAGTGTGTCGTCGCCACTGCCACCGTCGAAACGGACGACCGAGCCCTCGAAGCGGCTGTTGCTGACCAGGATACGGTCGTCCCCGGCCCCGGTATCCAGCGTAAACACCAGGCCGTCGAGGTCGATGCCGTCGATGAGGAGAGTGTCATCGCCGTCACCGGTCTGGATCGAGATCACCGGGGCGGCGGCGAGACTCTTGCCGCTGCCGGTGGCGCCTCCGGCCGCCTGGTTCGATGGCCAGGCATCCACCACCCGGGGGCCGTCCCGGCGTTCCTCGATAAGCTGGATAGTCTGAGTGGTCTCCTCGTAGCGGAGGCTGAGATCGCGGCCGTCGGAAGGGTCCGGGGCAACCGGAAGGAGATCGGCCGAGAGCAGATAGCGCGGCTCCAACGCCTCGAAGATGAACCTGCGCGGCGCCGGCACCTCGGCGCGCAGCCCGCGCGAGACTGAGGTTGCTAGCGTACTGCGCCGGCATCCCTTACCACGAAAGATCCCCATCCGCCTGCATCCCTCCGTTTTTTATTTATTTATT
>JAAETH010000358.1 GCA_024228575.1 Actinomycetes bacterium | reverse complement strand
GAGGGGACCGGTAAACCCACCGGTAGTAGACGAGATCTTCTGTTCGGCCTTCACCGTGCCATCCGCATTCAAGAACAACACATACACAGCACCCCGACTGCTGCCGCCGTCATCATCCCCGCTGGCGCCGACCGCCAAATCTACGATCCCGTCACCATCGAGATCGCCGATCCCAGCCACCGACTCCCCGAACAGATCGCTGTCATCGAGGGGACCCGTGAGCCCGCCGGTAATTGAGGAAATCTTCTGCTCGGCCTTGACCGTGCCATCAGCATTCAAGAACAACACATACACCGCACCCCGATCAGTGCCGCCGTCATCATCGCGGTAGGCGCCGACCGCGATGTCGACGACCCCGTCGCCATCCAGGTCACCAATCGAGGCCGTCGATGTCCCGAAGAGGTCGTCGTTGTCGAGAACTTCGGTCAACCCGCCAACAGTGTCGGAGATCTTCTGCTCGGTGGCGACCGTGCCGTCAGTGGCGACAGTGATCGGGAGGTCCAGATAGTCGGGTTGGCCGTCCCAATCGCTGTCAAGAGCATCGCGGGGATCACCATCACCATTCGGATCCGCGTTCTCCGCCGAAGTCAGGGTGCCATCACCATCATCATCGGCATCCAAATAGTTCGGCGTCAGATCACCATCAGTATCCGGACCCGGACTAGTAGCCGGATCACCATCGGCATCGGTGTTGGCATCCTCCTCACAATCCCACAAACCATCCGAATCAGAATCCGCACACGGCACCCCCAGATTCAACACATACACCGCACCCCGATTGGAGCCGCCGTCGTCATCGTTGTAGGCACCGACCAGTAGCCCGATAGTTCCATCACCGTCGAGATCACCGACGCCAGCTACCGAATAGCCGAAGTAGTCGGAGTCGTCGACGGTACCAGTGAGCCCGCCGGCAGTATCCGAGATCTTCTGTTCGGCCTTGACCGTGCCATCGGCGTTGAGGAACAACACATACAACGCCCCGCGGCTATCGCCGCCATCATCATCGCCGTAGGCGCCAACTGCGATATCGGTGATCCCGTCACCATCAACATCGCCAAGCCCGCCCACCGAGGTGCCGAAGAAGTCGGCGCTATCGAGGGGGCCCGTCAAGCCACCCACAGTCGAACTGATCTTCTGTTCGGCTTTGACCGTGCCGTCCGCATTCAAGAACAACACATACACCGCACCCCGACCAGAACCGCCATCATCGTCGCTAAAGGCGCCGACTACGACATCGTGAATGCCATCACTATCGAGGTCGCCAACCCCAGCTACCGACGTCCCGAACCGGTCGCTGTTGTCGAGGGGGCCAGTAAGCCCACCAGTGGTGGACGAGATCTTCTGCTCAGCCTTGACCGTGCCGTCGGCGTTCAAGAACAACACGTACACCGCGCCACGATCACTGCCGCCTTCGTCATCGAAGTAGGAACCGACCGCGACATCAACAATGCCGTCGCCATCCACATCACCAAGCCCAGCCAGCGAATGACCGAATTGGTCGGAGTCGTCGAGGGGACCGGTGAGGCCACCGGTGGTAGAGGAGACCTTCTGCTCGGCCTTTACCGTGCCATCCGCGTTCAAGAACAACACATACACAGCACCCCGAGCAGAGCCACCATCATCATCACCTGCGACACCGACCGCCACATCGACAATCCCGTCACCATCCACATCACCCACACCAGCCACCGACTCGCCGAACCAGTCGGAATCGTCCAGGGAGCCGGTGAACCCGCCCGCGGTAGACGAAATCTTCTGCTCGGCCTTCACCGTGCCATCCGCATTCAAGAACAACACATACACAGCACCCCGACCAGAACCGCCGTCATCATCACCTGTGGCACCAACCGCGACATCGACAATCCCGTCGCCGTCCAGGTCGCCGATCGAAGCCGCCGACCGACCGAACACATCAGAGTTCCCGAGAATGGCCGCCAGACCGCCGACGATGTCAGAAATCTTCTGCTCGGAAGCCACCTTGCCGCCAGAAGCAACAGTGATCGGGAGGTCGAGGTAGTCGGGCTCACCGTCCCAATCGCTGTCCAGAGCGTCGCGGGGGTCACCGTCGGCGTTGGGGTCTGCGTTCTCCGCCGAGGTGAGGGTGCCGTCACCGTCGTCGTCGTTGTCGAGATAGTTGGGTGTGGTGTCGCCGTCAGTATCAGGCCCCGGCGTGGTAGCCGGATCGTCATCGGCATCGGTGTTGGCGTCCTCCTCACAATCCCACAAACCATCAGCGTCCGAATCAACCGCACAATGATCAACAGCAGGCACGGCCAGGTTCAACACATACACGGCTCCCCGATCGCTGCCGCCGTCATCGTCGCCGTG
>JAAETH010000357.1 GCA_024228575.1 Actinomycetes bacterium | reverse complement strand
GTGACTACTCGGTGCCATACCAGTGGGGGACCACAGGCATCGCTGTGAACACCGCTGTCGTGGGCACCGACTTCCCGCGTTCGTGGAGCATCATCTTCGATCCCGCCGTCTCGGGCGAGTTCGACGGCCAGATCCAGCTTCTGAACGACCCGCGCGAGACGGTGGGTGCTGCCCTGAAGTACCTGGGCTACTCGCTGAACACCACCAGCGACGACGAACTCAACGAGGCAAAGGAGCTGCTCGCAGCTACCACCGGCAGGTTGGCGGCATACAACACCGACTCGGCTGACGAGTTCCTGACCAGCGGCGAGACGGTCATCGCTCACGGGTACTCGGGCGACATGTTCGTCCAGTTCCTCGAGACCGAGAACCCCGACGATTATGTGTACTTCGTTCCAAAGGAAGGTGGCACCCGTTGGGTCGACAACATGTCGGTTGTCTACGATGCCCCACATCCGTGCAGCGCCCACACGTTCATCAACTGGTTGTTGAGCGCCGAGCAGGGAGCAGCGCTCACCAACTGGAACTACTACGCCACGCCGAACAGCGCAGCGCTCGAAGGGCTCGAACCCGAGCTGCTCGACTTCATCAACGACCCAGCACTGCTCGAGGGCGGTGTCGAGTCACTCGAGGAACTGCAGGACACCGGCGACTTCGAGGTGAAGTACTCCGACGCCTTCATCGAGGCCAAGGGCTGACCATGTTCGCGGAGGGGCAGGGGCCTCGGCTTCTGCCCCTTCCGTGATCGGCGGGCCACTAGCCTGCTGCGATGGACGAACGAGACAGCCTCATAGAGCGTCGAAACCAGGCCTTCGGCGACGGCGCTCACCTCTTCTACGACACCCCTGTCCACCTCCAGAGAGGAGAAGGGGTCTGGTTGTTCGACGTCGATGGCACGCGTTATCTGGACCTCTACAACAATGTCCCGTGTGTCGGCCACGGCAACCCCAGGGTCGCGAAGGCGGTCGCCGACCAGATCGCAACGCTGAACGTCCACAATCGTTATCTCCACGACGCTGCGATCGAATACGCCGAACGCCTCATGGCCCTGCACCACGATCAGATCACGTCGATGGTGATGTGCTGTAGCGGCACCGAGGCGGTCGAGGTGGCGCTGACGATGGCACGCGCGGCAACCGGCCGCCGTGGGGTCATCTGCACCGACGCCACCTACCACGGCAACTCGACACAGGTCGGCGCACTGACCCACCTGCCCGTCGGCGCGTCGCGCGGGAACGCGTTTTCGATCACCACACCCCAGCGCTTTCGCCCCCAACAGAACGGCCTTTCCGATGCCGAGCTGTGCGACCTCCATCTCGACGAGCTCGCGTCGACCATCGCCGGCATACGTGCCAGCGGCGAGGGCGTGGCGGCCCTCATCATGTGTTCGATCCTCGCCAACGAGGGTTTGCCCAACGCCCCTTCCGGGTTCTTCGTACGCGCCGCCGAGATGGTGCGAGCAGCGGGTGGGCTCGTCGTCGCCGACGAAGTCCAGGCCGGGTTCGCTAGGTCGGGGAACTGGTGGGGCTACCAGACGAGCGGGTTCGAGCCCGACATCGTCGTGATGGGCAAGCCGATGGGCAACGGGATTCCGGTCTCGGCCGCGGCGGCAAACCATTCCCTGGTCTCTCAATTCCGAGAACAATTCCGCTACTTCAACACCTACGCCTCCAGCCCGGTGCAGGCAGCCGCAGGCAACGCGGTACTCGACGAGATCATCGAACGCGGGCTCGTCGAGCAGGTCGCTCGGGTCGGCCGGGAGGTGAGCGAAGGCCTCGTCGAACTCCAGGCGAACGAGCCGCGGATGGGCGACATCCGCGGCCACGGTCTATTCCTCGGCATCGACTGGGTCCAACCCCACACGACCGACCCCGACCCCGCTGGGGCGAAGGCGCTGGTCGAGGCACTCAAGCGACGAGGAATGCTCCTCGGTCAGAGCGGCCAACACGGCAATGTGCTGAAGATCCGGCCGCCCCTGGTCTTCGACTCCGAGCACGCCGGACTATTCCTTGGCGCCTTCGAAGCAGCCCTCGCCGATGTCGACCGCTGACGAGATCCTGGCCGCTGCATCCGATGCCCTCGTTCACTGGGACATCGACGCCCCAACGATCGCCGTGCTCTCCCACACCGAGAACATCGTCTGCAGGGTGGATTACGGGCCTGGCCCTCGACGGGTGTTGAGGCTGCATCGGCCCGGCTACAACTCTCTCGGCGAGCTGCGGTCCGAGATCGCATGGGCGGAGTCCCTCGCTTCGTTCGGGCTCACCGTCGCGACTCCTGTGCCCCTTCCGAACGGCGGTCACCATGTGGAGGTCACTGTCGACGGTCAGCCCAGTTTCGCCAGTGTCATCGAGTGGATCGAGGGCCACCCGCTCACCGATGCCCTCACGTCCGAACCGTCCACCACCACCGACTGGTACCACCGGCTCGGTGTCATCGCCGCCACCATCAGAGCCCACGGCCAAACGTGGACACCACCCGCGTGGTTCCAACGCCGCAGTTGGGACGCCGACGGGCTCCTCGGCGAGAATCCGCTCTGGGGCCGGTTCTGGGAGAGTCCTGCCCTCGACACGGATCAACAGCACCTGTTCGATCACGTTCGTTCCCTCCTGCGCCAGGACCTCGACCAGATCACAACCGATCCATCGACGTACGGCCTCATCCACGCGGACCTCCACAGCGACAACCTCATGGTCCACGACGGGAACCTCACAGTGATCGACTTCGACGACGCGGGGTTCGGCTACTACAGCCACGAACTGGCCGTCGGCCTCCGGTCCCTCCTCGACACGGAATGGCTCGAACCGGCCACGGAATCGCTCGCCGAGGGCTACGCGTCGATCGCTTCCGATGCCGATCGTGTCATCGCCGAAGTCGACACATTCCTCACGATCCGGTGCCTGATGCTGGTCGGCTGGCTCGATCAGAGGCCGACCATCGCGCTCTATCAGTACCGCGACCAGCTCGCATTGCAGGCAGAGGCCGCCGCGAACCGATACCTCGATCGTCGCCAGCGGTGAACGTCCGCTGCGATCTGGGTGCCCGAGACTCTCACGGGCGAGAAACCGAAGCACCCAGATCGTCGGATGCGATTTGGGCGCAATATCTCCCCCACGGACGAAACATCCTCGGAGCGACCACATAAGGTCGAGCCTGTGGAAACACCCGCCGAAAGCCAAATGGGGCCTACGCCACGATCGGCGAGGATCACCAGCCTCGATACGATCCGGGGCTTCGCCGTCCTGGGCATCCTGACCATGAACGTGGTGTCGTACGGACTTGGGACCAGTTCGTACTTCAACATCGACGCGTCGAGCCCGCAGACATGGCTGGACTGGTTCATCGGCGGTTTCGGCGAGATCTTCTTCGACCAGAAGTTCATGGGGTTGTTCTCCATGTTGTTCGGCACCGGCATCGTGCTCTTCGCCGACCGGGCGTCGGTCAAGGGCCTGCGAGCGGGCCGCCTGAGCCTGTGGCGCAACTTCTTGTTGTTGCTGATCGGGCTCGCCCATGCATCGCTGTGGGACGGCGATGTGCTCGTGGTCTACGCGGTGTGCGCACCGCTGTTGGTGGTGCTCCGCAATCTGTCGGCGCGGGTCCTGTTCATCGCCGGGGCACTGGCAATGCTGGTCTCGCCGGTAGGTGCAGCCTGGGTACAGACCACCATCGACGCGACCGGCGAAGGGTTGGGCGAGTACTGGGGCGACACCGGGACCATGTCCGACGCGGTGGGGTTGTGGCTCATCACGGACTTCTTCTTCCGGGCGCTGGGGATGATGCTGATCGGTGTAGGGGCCTATCGCACCGGGTTCCTCAAAGGAAACGCCGGCGACGACTGCTACCGCAGATCTGCGCGATGGGGACTGGGTCTGGGTCTCCCGCTCAGTGCCGCCGGTTTCGCGTTCGTGGCGGTCAACAACTTCGAACCCGACGTTGCGGTGATCGGTTCGATCCCCAACACCGTCGCGACGGTTCCCGTCGTATTCGGCTACACCAGCCTCATCACCCTGTGGCACCGGCGCACCCTCGAGCGACCATTCAACGAGAGGGTCCGTGCAGTTGGTCGGATGGCCCTCACGAACTACTTGTCGCAGACGGTGTTGGGCATCCTCATACTCCGCGGCCTGTTCAACCCTGCTGACCTGAACCGCATGCTGCTCGTGCTGTTCATGGTCGGGGTCTGGGCTCTGCAGCTGTGGTGGTCCCGAGCATGGCTCGCCCGACATCGGTACGGCCCAGCGGAATGGGTGTGGCGAGTCGCCACCTACCGCCGCCTGCCTGGCTAGTACCGTTCGACCATCCCCGACGGCTCGGACGATCAACAAGGAGACGGACTTGACGCCGAACGAACCCGCTGAGGGCCAGAAGACGATCCGCCTCCACGCGAGCGACAACGTTGTCGTCGCTCGCGATGGGCTCTCACACGGAGACGCAGTGCCAGAGGAAGGTTTCAGCGCCCTCGATGAGGTCCCCGCCGGGCACAAGGTCGCGACCGCACACATCGAGCCTGGCCAGCCAGTGCACAAGTACGACCAGACCATCGGGTTCGCCAGCCGAGAGATTCGGGTGGGCGAACACGTCCACACCCAGAACCTCGAGTTCGCCGAGTTCCACCGCGACTACGCGTTCGGAGCAGCCAGGAACGACGCCGAGCTGCTGCCAGAACCCAAACGGGCTGTGTTCCAAGGGTTTCGTCGCGCCGATGGACGGGTGGGGACACGGAACTACATCGGCGTACTCACGACGGTGAACTGCTCGGCGACCGTCGCCCGCCAGATCGCCGACCACTTTCGAGGGCCCGCGCTCGAAGCCTTTCCCAACGTGGACGGTGTGGTGGCGCTGACTCATGGTTGGGGGTGCGGGATGGGCTCGCCCGAAGGTCATTTCATGGTGCAGCGGTGTGTTGGCGGATACGCCAGGCATCCGAACTTCGCCGGCATCGTCATGGTCGGTCTCGGGTGCGAAGCACTCCAGATGAACAGCCTGATGGAGAGTGAGTCGCTCGTCGAGTCAGACTCATTCCGGCCGTTCATCATCCAGGACGCCGGTTCGCGTGCCGCAGTCGACAGCGGTGTTCGGGCCGTGCAGGAGATGTTGCCTGTGGCAAACACTGCTACCCGCGAGCCCATTCCGGCCGGAGAACTCGTTCTCGCTCTCGAGTGCGGAGGGTCCGATGCGTACTCCGGAATCTCGGCAAACCCCGGTCTCGGTGCGGCTGTAGACCTGCTCGTGAGTCACGGTGGAACGGCGTGTCTGGCCGAAACACCAGAGATCTACGGGGCCGAACACCTGCTGACCCGCCGTGCCGCAACCCGCGAAGTCGGCGAGAAGCTCGTCGAACGCATTCGCTGGTGGGAGGACTACACCGCGAGGAACAACGCATCACTCAACAACAACCCGTCGCCTGGAAACAAGGCCGGTGGTCTGACAACGATCCTCGAGAAATCGCTGGGCGCCGCCTCAAAAGGCGGAACGACCACACTTGTCGACGTCTACCGGTATGCCGAGCCGATCACTGCGAAGGGTCTTGTGTTCATGGACTCACCCGGCTACGACCCGGCCTCGGTCGCGGGCATGATCGCCGGTGGGGCAAACATCGCCTGCTTCACGACCGGTCGCGGTTCGGTGTTCGGATCCAAGCCGGTGCCCTGCCTTAAGCTCGCCACCAACTCGACCATGTACCGACGGATGTCAGACGACATGGACATCAACTGTGGCTCCGTCATCGACGACGAGATGACGATCGAACAACTCGGTCGACAGATCTTCGAACTCGTCCTGGCGACTGCGTCGGGCGAGCCGACCAAGTCCGAGGAGTTCGGTTTCGGCGAGAACGAGTTCGTGCCGTGGGCCGCCGGAGCCGTGCTCTAGGCCCGACGCGTCAGCTGCCTCGCACACCGCCGGGGTTGGCGGGCAGATCGTCGAACACCCCTATTGGGCGGGTCCGACGGTACTCGTCGACGATCGGGCGTAGGTCGGTGGGACTTGCCCCATGAAGGATCACACCGTCACATCCGATGTCGAACTGACCCCTGATGGCCTCGACACACCGCTCGGGTGAACCGGTGGCCGAGGCTGCGAGCCATTCATCGGGGATCAGGGTTGCGATGTGCTCGAGCTCGTCGGTCGTAGCCGCCTGGTCGATGGCGTCACGGAAGCCGGCGACCAGCGGATCTGCCCGGAAGGGCTCGAGCAGCGCAGGGTCCCAGTTGTTCGTGCGGAGCATGAGGTCGGGGTAGACCTGGAGATACGTCGCCATCCGTCCGACCGTCTTCTTCAGTCGGGCCGGTTCGGAAAGGTGATCACCGATCGTTGCGAGACACGACCACACCCGCACCGATGCGGGATCTCGACCCGCCTGCTCGGCTGCCTCCTTCACCGTATGTACAACTCGTCGTGTCGTCTCCTCGGTGAAGAAGGTGTGCAGGACAACCGAATCGAAACACCTCCCGCCGAGTGCCAACGAGTTGGGGCCGAACGCCACAAGTGTCATGGGGATGTGAACCGGATCGACGCCACGCAGCTGGAGCGCCGGGTATGAGCCGGCAGGGCCGTCGTGCCCCATGACGAGCTCGCCGGCCCAAAGGCGGCGCATCAGGCCGACGAAGTCCTCCATCTGGGCGGTCGTGATCGGCCGGAGTCCCAAGGCCTTCGATCCTCGCTCCATCCCCCTCCCGAGACCCAACGAGAACCGCCCCCCGGTCAGGTGGTGCATCGTCATCGCGTGGGCGGCCAACACGACCGGGTTGCGGGTGTTGTGGTTCGTCGCGGCGGTAGCAATGCCGATCCGATCCGAGACTGCGCCCGTTGCACCGGTGAGCGTGAACGCTTCCTTGATGTTCAGCCTCTCACTGATGAAGGCGGCGCCGAGGCCCAGCCGTTCCGCTTCAGCGACCTCGGCGATCAACTCACGAGGTGATTCGGGCGCTCCGGCGAGGGTGTAGAACCCCAACTCGTTCATCTGTTCTGTTGGCATGTCAGTCCGATCCCCCACGCGGCCTCAATCATGCTGCATGCGCCGCAACCGTGTTCAGATCTCGGCATAGATCTCCACGATGTTGTTCTCTGGGTCACCGAAGAAGAGCACCCGAGGCGCATACACGACGTACCTGCCGGGAACTTCGCGGCGCACCGCTTGAAGGCCCGAGACCTGATCCATGGCACCAGTCTGGCCTGTGCGACCTATCGTCGAATAGACCCCATCGATGCTGACCGAGAGGACAGAGTCGTGAAACT
>JAAETH010000356.1 GCA_024228575.1 Actinomycetes bacterium | reverse complement strand
GTTGGTGCATTCATTCCTCGCGACGATACGCAGATTCTGATGTCGGCCAAGGGACCTTTGCCATGAATTGCCACATGTATCTCTCGGATCGGCGTCGGGACATCACGATGTCCATCCGGCGCCACTCCTCGGAGGGGTTGCTCCGCACCCCTCAAGGTGTCTAGCTGCTCAATTCGTGGTCGTCGTATTCGCCGGCTTTCCAAGCGGAGTGCAGGGCAAACTTCTGCACCTTGCCAGAACCCGTCAGGGGGAAGGTGTCGATGCTGAACCACCGGGTCGGTGTCTTCTGGGGAGACAACTCGGCGCGCATGAAGTCGCGAAGGTCTGCCACGGTCGGGGTCTGCTCGTCGTCGGCCACACGCATGAACGCCGCCACAATTTCGCCGAGCCTGTCGTCGGGGAGCCCGACGACAGCGATGTCTGCAATGGCGGGGTGTTTCATCAGTACCCCCTCGATCTCGGCAGGGAACAGGTTCTCGCCTCCGCGGATGATCATGTCCTTCAGGCGTCCGACGATCCGGCAATAACCCCGCTCGTCCATCGTGGCCAGGTCGCCTGTGCGGAGCCAGCCGTCCGCCAGCAGCGTTTCGGCGGTGGCCTCTGGATTGTCGAAGTACTCGATCATTGTGAAGTAGCCGCGAGCCCACAGTTCGCCCTGTTCACCGATGGGCACCGTGTCGAGCGACTCGGGGTCGACGATCTTGACCTCGGTGTGGGCGATCGGTGGCCCGATCGTCTGTCCCTTGTCCTCGGGTGTGTCGCTGGGGAAGGTGTTGGTCAGGGTTGGCGAACACTCGGTCTGGCCGTAGATGATGGTGAAGTCGAGTCCGAGCTTCTCCTCGATTTGGCGCACCAGGGCTTCTGGCACCTGGGCGCCTCCGGACACGACACCAACCCACGACGACAGATCCCTGTTGGCGAAGTCGGGGTGTTCCATCGCGGCTATCAGCATGGTCGGGACCGCTCCGGCGAACTGGCCGCGCTCGCTCTCGATCAGCTGGAGGAACAGGCCCGGTTCGAAGCCTGGCAACACGACGAGTTTTGCCCGCCTGGCCAGGGCGCCGAGCACACCCAGCACACAACCGCCGGTGTGGAACAAGGGCATCGGCGAGATCCACGACGCACCGTCGGATACCTCGATGCGATCCGCCCAGAGCATGGCGTTGTCGACCACGCTGTGATGGCGAAGCACCACACCCTTGGGGAAACCGGTGGTTCCGCT
>JAAETH010000355.1 GCA_024228575.1 Actinomycetes bacterium | reverse complement strand
GAGGAGACCTCCTCGGCTGACCCTCTTCGCATCTGGGTGCCCCAAACTCTCAGCCGTGAGAAACTCGGGTACCCAGATCGTGGATGTGGTGGCCGACTGCCCTACTTGAGGAACTTGCTGGTGGTGTTGTCTGCGAGGATCTTGCCGCTGGTCTGGCAGGTCGGGCAGTAGTTGACGGTGTACTTGCGGTATTCGACGGCCCGCACCTCGTCATCGCAGATCGGACACGCGTCGCCCGCCCGCGCGTGTACGGCGCTGGGCCGGTCGGACGACTTACTCATGTCTTCGCGGGTGCGGTCGTAGGCCAGCCCTTGGTCGACCGTCTCGTGGATGGCGCTGTGTATGGCCGTGGCTTCATCGATGCCGAGCTTGCCCGTCATCGCGAACGGGGACAGCTTGGCCCTGTGGCAGATCTCGTTCGCCAGTCGACGGCCGAGTCCCGACGTGATGTTCTGACGCCGCAAGAAGCCGTGAAGTCGCATGTTGTTGGCGTTGAGGAGGCCCAGGAGTTCGTCGGGAGCGAGCGAGGTGGCCTCTGGCCCGAGGGTGGCCATCGGCTCCTGGGCGACCGGGTCGCCCGTCACTACCCAGACGCCGGCACGCCGTTCGGTGCCTGGTTCGGTCAACAGCAGCGCCGTTCGGTCGGCAAAGACCCAACGCGCCTGTCCTCCGCGTGGTTTGGCGGACTGCTTATTGTCCGGTCGCAACCGGCCGCCCTGCATCAGGTGAACCACAAATGTGATGTCACCGAAGTTGAGCATCAGGTACTTGGCGTGCGACGTCACCGAGTCGAGGGTGCGGCCGTAGGCGTCTTCTGGCCGAGGTGAGAAGGTTTTCAAAACGGTGAAGGTGATCGGCCGAAACTTGGCCAACTCCGCACCTGCGAAGTCGGTACTGAGGCGTTCGGCATGGGCTCGGATCTCCGGGATCTCGGGCAAGGCCGCTCCTCTCGCTCAGTATTCGATGGTTTCGTTGACCCTGGTGAACGACCGGTCGAGCTCGGCGATTGCCGCCCGGTTATCCCGAAGTTTGATGATCTCGCCCTCGATGGAGATTCGGCCAGTCTGGAATGCCTCGAGCGCGCTGGACCGACCTTCGTGAACTGCGATGGCAGTCTCGTAGTCCTGGGTGAACGCAACGTCGCTGGTCGACGCAACACCGGCCTGGACATAAACCCGGCCGAGGTCGAAGGTGATGAAGTACCCGACCTCGCCGAACGGTGTGTCGGTCACGACCTGCTGGAGAATCAGCTCGGTCTCGGCAGCGACCGCGGCAAGTTGTTCGTCGGATGCGACGGCATCACGAACCGCGTCGATCCAGTCTGTGCTCAGGTATTTCACCGCACCGAGCCTAGGTCGTGATCGTCCCCGGCGGTGCCGTCGATCTCGAACGTCTGGACGATCTAGCCTCTTGGACGTGAACTTCCCGACCCGCCGCCTCCGACGACTCCGGACTACACCGGCCATGCGCCGCTTGGTCGCCCAGACACGACTCGGGGTCGAGGATCTCATCGCCCCTCTGTTCGTGCGAGAAAACATCGACGAGCCCGTGCCCATCCACTCGTTGCCAGGGGTTGTCCAGCACACCCAGGACTCGCTGCTCGACGAGGTCCGGACCCTATGCAACCTTGGCGTACCCGCGGTGATGTTGTTCGGTATCCCCGGTCGCAAGGACCCCGAGGGTTCCGAGGCCTGGAACCACGACGGCGTGGTGCAGGTGGCGTTGCGAAATCTGCGGGACGAGTTCGGCGACGACATGGTGCTCATGGCCGACCTGTGTGTTGACGAGTACACCGATCATGGCCACTGCGGAATTGTTGTCGAGGGCGACGTCGACAACGACCAGACGCTGGTTCTCTACCAGCAGGCGGCGGTTGCCCAGGCCAACGCGGGTGCCCACGTCGTGGCGCCATCGGGAATGATGGACGGACAGGTGATGGCCATCAGGGCGGCGCTCGATGGCAGTGGCCATATCAATACGTCGATCCTCGCGTACAGCGCGAAGTATGCCTCGGCGGAGTACGGACCCTTTCGAGATGCGGTCGACGTGCAGATCGCTGGCGGAGGCGATCGCAAGAGTTATCAGCAGGACCCGGCCAACCGCCGCGAGTCGATGGAGGAGATCGGCTTCGACCTCGAAGAGGGCGCCGACATGGTGATGGTCAAGCCGGCGTTGTCGTACCTGGACATCATCTCCGACGCTCGTTCGCGTTACGACGTACCCCTGGCGGCCTACCACGTGTCGGGCGAGTACGCGATGTTGAAGGCAGCCGGGGCAAACGGCTGGATCGACGAGACCGCCACCATGTTCGAACACTTGACGTCGATCAAGCGGGCCGGGGCAGACATGATTCTCACCTATTGCACGCGCGAGGTCGCCGAGATCCTCAGAGGCACCGGGTCAGAACCACGGCCGTAGATCGACGGCTGTCGCGTAGAGCACTCGATCCCTCAATCCCTCAGCCTCGGTGAGGGCGAGGAACGGGATCTTGATGGCGCCCTCCGCGGTCTGCATCGTGACCGTCGCAGTCCCATTCCGTCGCTGGAAGAGGTTCTGGGTGACCGACACCCTCTGAGCCCGCCTCAGGGCGGCTTCGATCCGTCTCGTCGACAAGACACCCGATCTTGTCGCCAGTCCGAGGTCGGTGACCCCCCAGCCCCAGCGACGCCGAAAGATGTCGAAGTAGAACCAGAGGGGCACCAGGAGGAGCAGCAGAGTGAAGGCTGCGCCGTGCACCAGGAATCCCGTGACAAGGGATCCGAGAATGAGGCCGAGGGCTGGAATCCTGAACCAGTAGAAGGCAGCGCTGCGATCGATCCGACGTTGCAGTGCGCCGACCTGTGCGTCGGGTTCCACGGTGAGGTCTCTGATCGTCTGGAGTTCGCCCTCACTCGCCCCTGGGAGGCGAAGCGAGCTCTGATCCCCGGCGGTCGGGAGCCTGATCGTGCGGTGTGAGACGAGGCGTTGGAGAGGGGTCTGGTCGATCTCGATCTGCTGGATGCGGCTGATGGCGCTCGAAGCGCTCTTTCGATCGAGCAGGCCGGACTCTCTGCGCAGCACCTCGCCATCTCGAGAGACGGTCAGGCCGAACTCGGTGATGAAGGTCCAGACAACCTGTAGCGCCACGACGATGCCGATCGTCGCCACGACGATGACCCCAATCGCCAGGATCAACGAGTCGAAAGCAACCAGGCTGTTTGCGTCGGACCGGTTGACCGAGATTCCGAGGGCGTCGAACAGATCGTCCGCCAGACCGGCGAGTGGAGCGATGAGTATCAGGCCGGCCAGTGGACGATTCGTGAGGGCGATCTTGACGAGATCGGATGGTGAACGGGTGGCCAATACCGCTGATGGAACTCTGGGGATCGGCTGTTCGGCGACGGAATCGACGGTTTCGGGACCCACACTCGCATGGGTTGACCCGGCCATACGTTGGATTGCCTCGGCGATAGTGCGGCTTGTTGCAGCTATGACGACCTCGGCCTTGTTGTCGCTCCCCGCCGTGTCGATCGTGACCTGAACCAACGCGACCGGTCGGTGCAAGAGCTGCTGCTCGATATTGACACTCTGGATTCGTTGAAGGGGTACGAGGACCCTTTCGAGAGACACGACGCCGCGTTCGACGACAAGATTCTCGTTCTCGAGGCTGAACGTGAACCGGTGCCAGGAGAGCACCGACCATCCGGCGAGCAACACGATGACGATCGGAATGATGATGATCTCGGGGCCGGGGAGCCGGCCGGTCCCGACGACGACGGCGATGATCGCCAACTGGGCGAAACCGAGGCGCCGTAGGGCTCCGATGACGATGAAGACCGGCGCCCACAGCGACTGGCGATGAACCGCCGACAGGAGCTCTGAATCGGGGGTCACTGGTCGGCTTCGTCGATGCCCGAGCGATCGATGACCAGTTCCTTCAGGGCCTGCGCCGCTGAGTCGCGAAGCCCCGGAATGTTTAGCGAGCCGCCGGCGCTGGTCACGACGAGGGAGGTCAGTCCGAGCGAACGCTCGAGCGGTCCCCTCTGTGCCCGAACATTCTGAACACGGGCGAACGGAATCGTCTGGACCGTTCGCACGAGAACTCCGCGCCTGACCGAGATGTCGCGCTCGCGAACCAGGTATCCAAGGCGGGACAGGCTCGCTCGAAGGTAGAGGAACTGTGCGGCCGATCCGACAAGAATGAGCAGCACCAGCAATGCGCCGATCTTCGCTGCTACCGATCCGTCGACGTTCAGGGAAACGATCCAGGCGAGGGCGATTGTGAAGGCTAGGACGGTCGCAGCAGTGGCTGTCAGAACCACGAGACCTGCTGTCAGGTGTTTGGGGTCGACTCGTTCGAAGTGTTGTGGGCCGATCTGGGGAAGATCCGTGTTGTCGAGCGGATCGTTGGAGATCGATGATGGTTCGGTCACGAGCCGATCTCGAAGGCGATCCTGACGGCGCCTCGTGCGCCGGCTGTGGCGGCGTGGTCGATTGCGTCGACGTAGTCTTCGAGCGAGTAGGTGGCGGTCAACAATCGACCGAGATCGAGCTTTCGGACCAGATCGAAGGCCAGCTCGTAGGTGTGTTTGTCGCCGTGACTGTGTTCGGTGCCATAGCAGTAGGAACCGACGAGCTCGGTTTCACGGTGCCACAGCGCGGTGAGGTCGGTTGTGACCTTCGCCGGCATCCCCAACATGACGACACGACCCCTCGGTCGAGCCATGCCGATTGCGTCGGTGACAGAACCCGAGTTTCCAACAGCGTCGATGACGGCGTCGGCACCGCCCGCGAGACGTTGCCCGAGAACTCCACACCCGGTCATCCGCCTGAGGGCCCTTGCCACCTCGTCGGGTCCGACGACCTCGTCGGCTCCAGCCATCTTGGCCAGGGCACGCTGGTGGGGGTAACGAGCGCCGACGACGATGGTCCCGACCTCGGTGTACTCGCGCAGACCGGCGATTGCCGCCAACCCCATCATCCCGGCACCGAGAACGGCGACGGTCCCTCCGTCGGGAACGTTGGACTTCAGTGCCGCGTGAACGCCTGCCGCAACGGGCTCGACGATGACCGCTGACGCGTCGTCGACGTCTTCGGGAACATCGTGTAGTTGTGATCGATGGGCCACGAGCAACTCGCTCCACCCACCACCGGTTGAATTGCAGGAACCGATCTGGATGCCAGGCCCGATCGGTCCACCGATCAGGTGGCCGTAGTCGTGTCCGTCGGCTTGTGCAGCGCCCTCGAAGGGTGGTTCGGCTCCGTGGGCAGCGTGGCCCAGAACCGGTTCGATGAGCACACGGCGACCGTCGTCGGTGGTGCCGACCACCTCGTGACCCAGAACGAATGGGAACGTGAGGAACGGTTCGAAGTAGCGAGACGAGTGACCGTCGATGGTGGAAAGGTCGCTTCCGCAGATGCCGCTGAGCGTCGGACTGACGCGAACCCAGTCGTCGCCGGGAAGATCGGGTTCGGACATCTCGGTCAGCTTCAGGGGGCCGATGCGGGCACCCACACCCGGCCGCAACCGGCTGGCCGCTGCGGCGGCGACGAAACGTGCTTCTCTGAGCTCGAAGACCAGTGCTTTCATGCGTCGACAATCATTACATGTCCACTGGTCACGGCAGGTAGGCGAGAGGGTTGACGGCCTTGCCGTCGATGCGGATCTCGAAGTGGAGGTGAGACCCCGTCGAATAGCCGGTGTTGCCGATCTGGCCTATCTGTTGGCCCTGGAGCACCTTGGCCCCCTCGCGCGCCTGACGCTTCGATTGATGTGCGTACAAGGTGACGTAGCCGTTGTGGTCGATCATGACGGTTTCGCCGTAGCCGCTCATCCAACCCGAGAAGATGACCGTCCCCGACTGGGCGGCCCAGATCGCATCGCCGGTCTCGCCATCGATGTCGAGACCGGCGTGGAACCGTGACGATCCGGTGATTGGGTGGACCCGGTTGCCGAACTTCGAGGTGACCGGGCCAACGGATGGCCAGATGACGTCGGGGCTGCTGGGGGGAGTGACGTCTGCCTGGGTGGTCGTTGTTGTTGTGCCACCGTCGGGGGTGGTGTCCACATCGTCGGGTTCGATGGAGGTCGTCGTCGTGACAGCGTCGTTGTCGACGCTTGTTGTGGTGGTGGTCGAGGTTGTTGTTGTGGTGGTGGTCGTCGACGTAGCAGCCCTGGCCAGTGCTTCGCGACGGGCGATCTCTCGCTGCTGGTCGCGGATGATGCCTGCGAGCTTGGCTTCGGTCGCGGCCATCTCCGCCATCTCGGTCTCGAGGTGTTCGATCTCGTCGGCGAGGGCCTCGCGAAGAAGTTCCCG
Organism: Actinomycetes bacterium; assembly: GCA_024228575.1. Taxonomy (GTDB): domain Bacteria; phylum Actinomycetota; class Acidimicrobiia; order Acidimicrobiales; family Poriferisodalaceae; genus JAAETH01. The sequence continues at coordinate 25,606 of JAAETH010000355.1, read as the reverse complement.
AGCTTCAACGTCGCTTTCCAGTTGCTCGAGCTCGAGCTCGTATTCACTCTGGCGTTCCGACGCTGCGATGGCTGCCTCGCCAGCGCGCATCTTCAGCAGGTCGAGGTCGTCGTTGGCTTGACGGAGCTGATCGATGAGGTCGCGGCCGTCCAGGTCGACCTGGCGAAAGAGTGCATCTCGGCGGGCCGCCTCGGTTGGATCGGCGGCTGCCGTCGCATCGCTTCTGGGGGCGACGTATGCGGCGATTGCTCGCTCGACCGCCCGGTCCCGCAAACCAGCGATCTTGGCGTCGACTGTCTGGATCTCGAGCTGGAGCCTTTCCTGCTCGCCGACCGCTTGTTCGACATCGCCGGCTGCCACCAGGACTCGCTGTTCCTGGGCGAGGGATTCCTCGCTGAGCACGGCCAGGGCTTCCAGCAATTCGTTGTCTGTCGCTTCGAGGATGTTCATGTCCTTGGCGAGGTCGGCCTGGGCTCGCCTGACCTCGGCCTGCTTCTCGCGGGCGCCCCTGAGCGTCTCTTCGGTCGACTCCTGTGCGTCGACAAACGGCGCGACGAGAACGAGGCTCGACGCGGCACAAACGAGGCAGGCTGTGAGGAAGGTGAATCGGCGTGGCACGGTGGTGGTCGCTGGCCGAGGGGGATCGGCTGCGAGGCAACATCCTACTCACCTTGTTACACGAACGTAACGAAAGGTCGACGATGTGAAATGCTGCTCAGTTGGCGACGATGTTCACCAGGTTCGGTGGGCGAACGATGACCTTGCGCACAGTCTTGTCGGCGGTCAGTTCCTGCACCCTGGCCGACGCCATTGCCGCTGCCTCGGCGGCTGCGGCGTCGATGTCGATGCCAACTTCGATTCGGTCGCGGACCTTGCCGTTGATCTGGACGACCATCGTGACCGTGTCTTCCCTTGCAACCGCTTCATCGGCCTCGGGGAACGTCGCGAGGTGGATCGATGCAGGGTTGCCCCTCTTGTGCCACAGGTCCTCGGTGATGTGGGGAGCGATCGGCGCCAAGAGCCGCAGCAGCGTGTCTACACCCTCGGCCCATGTTTCCTCGCTGACATTGCGTGTTCGTCTCGCCTCGAGCAAGTCGTTGCGCAAGGTCATCAGTGCGGCGACGGCTGTGTTCCATTTGAACACTTCGAGATCGGCGTCGACCCGCTGGATTGTCTGGTGGGTCTTGCGGCGAAGGTTCTTTGAGGCGATGTCGTCGGCGGCTTCGGGCCGATAGTCCTCGGTGCCGATCCTCCACACGTCCTCGATGAAACGGCGGCTACCGATGATGTTGTGGCTGTCCCAGGGCCCACCTTTTTGCCACTCGAAGGCGAACATCAGGTAGGTGCGAACGGTGTCCGCTCCATGGGCGATGACAAGGTCGTCGGGGTTCACGACGTTGCCCTTCGACTTCGACATGCGCTGGATCTCGAGGTGATGCTTCAACTGGTTGACGTCGTTGACGCCAGGGATTGTGGCGATGTCGAGCGGTGAGCCCTCTGGGACCTCGACGGTAAGGGTGCCATCGGAGCCCTTCACCTGGAGGACGTTCTCGGTTCGGCGCATCAGTTCGCCGACGTAGGTGCCCGCGTCGTCGGATGCATCGGGATCTACCCGTACGGCGCTGGCGACGATGCGGTTGCCGTCGCGTTCGCCATCTATGACGAGGCGGTCGCCGGTGCGCTCCTCGCCGAGGATCTGGCCCTGGTTGCGCAGCATCATGAACGGCTCGTCGAAGAGATCCTCGGGGTCGCGGCCGTGTTCTTGCATCGTCGCGATGGTGTCGTCGAACACGCCCATGTCGCGCATGGCCTTCACGAAGAAGCGTGCATAAAGCAGGTGCATGACTGCGTGCTCGGCGCCGCCGGTGTAGGTGTCGACAGGAAGCCAATATGCGGCTTCCTCGGGATCGAAGGCGGAGCCGTCGAGTTGGGGCGACAGGTAACGAAACCAGTACCACGACGAACACATGAACGTGTCGAGGGTGTCGGTCTCGCGACGGGCGTGGGTGCCATCTGATGCCGTTGCGTCGGAGTAATCGGGGTGGTCGTGCAGCGGGCTTCGACCCCCGTCGAATTCGACATTCTCTGGCAGCACGACGGGCAGGTCCTCGAGGGGAACCACCTCTATGGTGCCGTCGTCACGATGCAGGATTGGGGTCGGCGAACCCCAGTACCGCTGGCGCCCGATCAGCCAGTCGCGCAGGCGATAGTTGACGTGTTCGTCGCCGGCATCGTGTTCGACCAGCCAGTCGATGGCGGCGGCGAGAGAGGGGTTGGCGCGGCCCTTGGCATCGGTGACCTCGACACCGTCGATGGGGCCACTGTTGGCCATCGTGCCTGGGCCCACGTATGCCTCGTCCATCTCGTCTGCTACGAGCGGCTCGGCCCCGGTGGGCTGGATGACCGGTGTGATGTCGAGACCGAATGTGCGAGCAAATTGGAAGTCGCGCTCGTCGTGGGCGGGAACGGCCATGATGGCGCCGGTGCCGTATGAAACCAGCACGTAATCGGCGACCCACACCGGCACCTGGGCGCCGTTGACCGGGTTGGTCGCGTAGCCGCCGGTGAACACGCCGGTCTTCTCATCGGCACCTTCGAGGCGCTCGAGCTCGCTGCGGCGGCCAGCGATTTCGACGTAGGTCTCGACAGCCTCGCGCTGGTCTTCGGTTGTCAGTTCCCGAACCAGATCGTGTTCGGGGGCAAGCACCATGAACGTTGCGCCCCACAACGTGTCGGGTCGTGTGGTGAACACCGTCAAGGGCCCGGCATCGGTCGGGAACTCGACCTTCGCTCCTTCGGAGCGGCCGATCCAATTGGTCTGCTGAGCCACGATGTTGTCTGGCCAGTCGATCGCATCGAAGTCGAGCAGTTCGTCCGCGTATCGGGTGATGCGGAAGAACCATTGCTCCATGAGCTGCTGTATGACCGGCTGTCCGGTGCGTTCGTCCAAGCCGTCGATGACCTGTTCGTTCGCGAGCACCGTCTGAAGTGTCGGTGACCAGTTGACCATGGCCTGGCCGCGGTATGCGATGTCGTGTTCGAACATCTGGGTGAACAGCCACTGTGTCCACTTGTAGTAGGTGGGATCGCACGAGATCGCCTCGCGTTCCCAATCGAACATGGTTCCCATCGACCTCATCTGGTCGCGCATGCGCTCGATGTTTGGCCACGTCCAGTGCGCCGGATGAATGCCCCGGGTCACCGCCGCGTTCTCCGCTGGCAGGCCGAAAGCGTCGAAGCCCATCGGGAACAGGACGTTGTAGCCCTTCATCCTCATGTACCGGGCGCGGGCGTCGGATGGAGTCATCGCGTACCAGTGACCCATGTGAAGATCGCCAGACGGGTAGGGGAGCATCGTCAGTGCGTAGTGTTTCGGCCTGTCCCAATCGATGCTGGCCCTGTAGAGGCCCTCGTCCTCCCAGCGCTTCTGCCAGCTGCTCTCGATCGCCCGATGGTCGTAGGTCATGGAATGCCAGGCTATCGACGTCGGCGGAGTGCTCTGACGTCCTTTTGTATGGCCTCTAGCCTTCTGAGACGACCGCGATCGACCCTGGAGATACCACATGCTGGCAGTTCCCATCTTCTTGAAGGCAATCCGTCTGCTGGTGACCGACCCGGCAAGCCGGGCGTTGCTGGGCACAACCGTGCTGACGGTCCTCGGTGGGGCGCTCTTCTTCCACCGGGTGGAGGAACTCTCGTGGGTCGATTCGTTCTACCTGACCGTCATGACCCTCACGACGGTCGGTTATGGCGACGTGTCGCCACAGACAGCGTCAGGACGGTTGTTCACCACCTTCTATGTTCTCGTGGGGATCGGGCTGTTCGCTGCCTTGATCTCAGAGGTTGCGCGGGCGATCATCGAGGACAAGTGACTCCGAAACCCGGCTTCCGTTGCGAACCGCTGAAGTGGGTTCGCTCAGAGTGAATCGAAGAACGCTTCGAGGGCGTCGTTGGTGGCGGCCGGTGCCTCCTGCTGCACCCAGTGGCCGGCTCCCGGGATGATCGTGGTTCCTCGGAAGTCGTCGCAGTTCTCACCGGCGGTCTCGAAGGGGTCGAATCCTTCGACGAATTGCCTGACCACGTCGTGTTCTCCTCCGATGAAGGCCGCAGGTTGTCCGATGTTCGGATCTGGGAGCGAGCCGAATTCTTCGGCGTCGAGGGTCTGGGCGCGGTAGCGGTTGAGGGGACCGCGCCATCCGGACTTGTCGAAGGCGGCTGCGTAGGTGGCGAGGTCTTCTTCGGTTGCCCATTCGGGAAATGGATCGGGGTCGATCAGCCCGTCGAGCATCTTCGAGTCCGCTGGCTTGTCGCGCACGAAGTCGGCGCCCAGAGCGTCTCCAGAGGCTGCGTAGTAGATCTTTCGGAGGCTGGCCAGCGAGTCGGCGCCGAGCTCTGCTTCCGCAACGCCCTCTTCGAGGAAGTACACCTGGTAGAAGAACTTTCCCTCGTCGGTGAACATCGTCTTCCAGAGTGCGAGCGCACTCACGGGTGTCACGGGATGGTAGGGCACGCTCAAACCTGCTACGGCCTTCACCCGATCGGTGTGGAACCGGGCGGTGTTCCAGGCGATCGGCGCTCCCCAGTCGTGCCCGACTACGATTGCCGGGCCGGAGTCGAAGGTGTCGATCACCGCCGCTACGTCGCCGCAGATCTTCCTCAGCGTGTACTCGGCCACTTCGAAGGGCGCCGATGAGTCGCCGTAGCCCCGTACGTCGAGAGCGGCTGCTGTGTATCCCCGTTTCGCGAAGTAGGCCATCTGGTGGCGCCACGAGTACGACAACTCGGGCCAACCGTGGACAAATACCACGAGCGGGCCCGACCCCTGGGCCACGACATTGAGCGTGACGTCGCCGTTGACGACCTTCTGGTATTGCCATTCCCCCATGGGTCGAGTTTGGCAGGCGGCATGTCGCTAGGACCAGTTTGAACCCCTCATATCTTGAGAGGGTGTGTGTCGTCCGGCGAGAAGACCTGCCCCGATGAGAAATCGGTGGGACCGGATCTTTGGGGCGAAGGGTCTCGAGATGTCGGATGACGTTCTGGGCAGCCTCAGCGATGCCGAGTTTGTCGATGTTGCGTACAGCTCGATTCTCGGTCGATCTTGTGTATCTCGGGCAGACGTTCGAACATGTGACGCGCGGCGAAGGGCGTGCTCTTCTGGCGGAGATAGAGCGTGTCTTGACCGACGGTGGGCACCCGGCGGTCGACACACCGAATCGAGCTGCCACCTCCATCGAGCTGGAGGGCAGCGGCCGACAGTTCATCGATCCGGATCATGAAGTCGAATACACCCATGCCGAGATGATCGGTCTCATTGGCGAGGCCGGTCTGGAACCGGTGCGTTGGCACGGTCTCAACTACCTCGGCGCGGAACTCGACAGCGGGTCGGTGACCGAAACGGCGATCGCCGAGTCTCCGGGACTGTTCGATGTACCGGCACGGTGTTACCTGCTTGCCTATGTGGCGGCGAAGCCTCACCGAGCGACAGGCGGCGACGAGGTCAAACGTCGATGGTGATCGTTTCGACGAACTCGCGCGACGATCGCCCGACCCTCAGCTCGATCTCGCCGGGTTCCAGGATCCATCCATGTTGGTCCGGGTCCCAGTGGCGTAGATCGGCGTGCTCGACCACCACCTCGGCTGCGGCCGACTCGCCGGGACCGAGCCGGACCTTTGCGAACCCGACAAGGATCTGCTCGGGTCTCATGACCGCGGACGTCGGGCGGTGGGCATAGACCTGCACGACCTCGACACCCGCTCGTTGTCCCGAATTGGTGATGTCCACGAGAATCCTCGTCGAGGAGTCGCCTGCTGAAGATGTGACCTCGCCCCAGTGCATGTCTGTGGTCGTCAGGCCATGGCCGAAGCAGAAGGCAGGCTCGATCTGGCGGGTGTCGTACCAACGGTGCCCGATGAGTTGCCCCTCGCCGTAGTGCACCTTGCCGAACTCGCCCGGGTAGTTGCCAAACGAAGGTGTGTCGCTCATCTGCTTGGGGAAGGTCGTCGGCAGGCGCCCACCCGGCGGGGAGCTACCGAACAAGACATCGGCTACAGCGTTGCCGTCCTCTTGCCCCGGGTACCACATGTAGAGCAGGGCGTTCGGGGCATCCGACCAGTCGAGGTCTACGGGTGAGCCGGCGTTCACGAACACGATCGTGCGCTCGTTGACTGCGGCGACGCGCCGGACCAGTTCGCCCTGATCGCCAGGGAGTTCGAACATGTCGCGGTCGCGACCCTCGGTCTCCCAGTCTGCGTTCTGACCCACTACCAGAACCGCCAGGTCGACCGATGCCGCCAAGTCGACCGCTCGGTCGATCAGGTCGTGGCGAACAGCAGCTCTTGCGCCGACCGTGAGACCCGAGAGGTGATTGGTCTCACTGTCGTTCTCGAACTCGACCCGGATCTGGCGTGGTTCACCAACGACCAGGTCGATCTCGCCCGCCACTTCGGCGCAGCCATTGCCGAAGAACTCGGGCCCTGGAGCCCAATCGGTCCAGGCGTCGACGATCAGCTCGTCATCCACGAACAGGCGGCTGCGTCCGGCGCTGATGAGGCTGAACGTCCACGTCGAGGTCTCGCTCGGAATGATCTCGCCGCTCAGTTCGACCCTCATGGCCGTGGCGCGAACACCTTCGGTGATGTCGTTCATCCAAACGAAGTGACTGCGCCTGGTCTCGCGGACCACGGCGGGGTCGTGGGCTCCAATGGCGAAGTAGCGAGCGGTCCAACAGCCGCGCAGTTCATCGTTGCCAGCGGGTCGAACCAGTCGTGTGTCGAGATGTGGAGTTCGGGCATCGATGCCACACCCGAGAGCGGCGACGACCTCGACATCGTCGCCGACAGCTGCACGGATTCCCTCGAACGGCGTCACCGCGTAGTGCGGATTTACACCCGCGCTGCCCCCGCCTTGGATCCGAGCCTGATCTGCGTTTGGGCCGATGACCGCCACACGTTTCACGCTGGTCGGATCGACCGGCATCACACCATCGTTCGTCAGGAGGACCATGGCGTCGGTTGCGGCCTTGCGGGCGACCGTTCTGTGTTCGGCCTTGTCGAGCGACTGTTCGGAGTGGTCCCGCCGCTCGAAGGCATCCATACGTTCCATGGCGACAAGCACGCGGCGCGCCTTGTCGCGCACGACCTCCTCGCCGACCTCGCCGCTCTTGACGGCTTCGACGAGTGCATCACCGAAGATGCGAGGTGGTCCCGGCATCTCCAGATCGAGACCTGCATTGGCCGCCCCGGCGGTCGAACGGGTTCCGAACCAGTCGGAGATGACGAAGCCCTCGTAGCCCCATTCGTCCTTGAGAATCGTCGTGAGTAGCTCGTGGTTGTCGCTGGATGAAACACCGTTGACCTTGTTGTAGGACGACATGACCGAGACGGGGTTCGAGCGCTCGATCGCCATCTCGAATGGCCGGAGGTAGACCTCTCGAAGTGTGCGTTCGTCGATGACGCAGTCGATCGTGTGGCGCTCGAACTCGCTGTCGTTGGCGATGAAGTGTTTGAGGGTTGCGCCGGCACCCGTGCTCTGCACACCGTCGACGTAGGACGAAGCAAGCCGACCCGTCAGGAAGGGGTCCTCGGAGTAACACTCGAAGTTCCGACCCCCCAGTGGGTTGCGATGCAGGTTGATGGTCGGGGCCAGCAAGAGGTGGGCACCCTTGGAGTGGACCTCCTCACCGATCGCGTGACCGACACGTTCGACGAGCTCGACATCCCAGGTTGCGCCGAGGGCGACACCGGCCGGGAAACATGCCGCAGATGCGCTACCGGAGTAGCTGCCGCCTCGAGCACCGTTGGGGCCGTCGGTGACCTTCATCGCCGGGATGTCGAGTCGTTCGACGAAGCCGCCGTGCCAGGTACCGGTACCCGTCGCAAGGGCAACCATTTCTTCGATCGTCAACTGATCGAGCAACTCTTCGATACGACTCATCGACCCTCCCCGGGTATGGGGAGAGACACTAGGGCAATCACACCAGCGGATGGTCGGCTGAGAGGTTCAGAGGGGCGTCGATGGCTCCTCCGGGTTCGAAACACCTCCCACCAGCGGCGAAACGCTCCCGAAGTCGGATGGCGGCCCACTCTCCTACTTCGAGTGAAGATGGGCTGGCACCGTCAGGCCCAACTCGTTTGCGAGTGTCATGGCGTGGCGGCTGATCTTGACGCCGATTCCATCGAGTAGCCGGTTCATCATCTGGAAGTTGCCGGCCACTGCGGCAGCGCGAACGACGGCATCGGGGCCCGCCGATGCAGCAAGTTCCAGTCGGGCTTCGGGCATCTCGTCGGGGTCGTGGAGAATGGCGGCGTCGGTGAACGCGAGCAGCTCCGGCCCTGCCGCGAGCAATGGGTCGGTCAAGGGGTCGACGAGTGATCTGAGATCATTGGGCCTGTCGGTTTGATTGCCGCTCGCACGGAGCATGCTTGCGTGAGCGAGCAGTCAGAAGAAACACTCGTTGAGTAGAGACGTCCTCGCTGCCACGAGTTCCATCTGGGTTCGGTGCAGACCGCGATCCGCGTCGAAATCGGCCATGCCCTCCATCGACAGATAGAAGACACCGTGCAGGTCGTGAAGCGCTTCGTCCTCGGCCGGGATCAGCGACAGAGCGCTTGGTGGCCATGCCGGACCGACTGTCGGAACCCACCCGCCGTCGATGGTGGCTTCGGTCGCGACAACGCCGGTCGGGCCGCCTTCGGCGGCCGATGGCAGGACCGGCGCGTCGGCCCCAACTGCAAAACAGAACGTGTCGACTGCGACCAGCCGGGCCACGAGGCCAAGGACTTCGACATAGGTGGCGACGGGAATTCCGTCTCGCTCGGCAGCAGCCACGTCGTTGCTTCGCAGGGTGTGTGCTGCAACCGTGAACCGAACTGCCAAGGACTCGAGCGGGTCAGCTCGATCGATCAGATCCGGATCGGCCATCGACGCTCGTGAGATCTCAGCCAGCGAGCGCCGTTGTTCGCCGCTGAGTGTCGCCCCGGGTGACACGAATGAACGGATCGAACGGTCGATGACAGAAGCCTCGGGCTCGGGGATGGTGATGGCGCTCATCGAGCCACCCTACGTCAGTCGTTGCGCTGGCGCTCCGGGTTGGTATCGCGGGCCTGCCGGTGTGAGTCTGGTTGCTCGAGCAGACGAGGAGGCGTGTCGTGAACGGGAGAGAGTGGCAAGTCGGGTCGGTGCGTGTCACCCGGGTGGTCGAGATGGAAGTTGTGGGAGGGTCGAGGTTCATCCTTCCCGACGCCCTTCGCGATGTCTGTCTTTCCCACACGTGGATGCAGCCTCATTTCATGGATGACGAAGGCAGCCTGATCATGAGCATCCACGCCCTCGTGGTCGATACCGGCGAACGTCGTATCGTCGTAGACACCTGTCTCGGAAACGACAAGGAGCGCGAGATCCCGGCGTGGAGCATGCTCCAGACCAGCTTCATCGACGACCTGACCGTGGCCGGCTACCCGCCCGAGTCGATCGACACGGTGATGTGTACCCACCTGCACGTCGATCATGTCGGTTGGAACACCCGGTTCGTCGACGGGGAGTGGGTGCCCACCTTCACGAACGCCAACTATCTGATGGCGCGCCCCGAATGGGAATACTGGTCGTCCAACGGTGGTGATCAGACCTACGGATCTCTCTTCGCCGACTCCATTCAACCCGTCGTGGACGCGGATCTTCAACAGCTGGTCGAAACCGATCATCGCCTCTGTGACGAGGTGTCGCTGATCCCAACCATCGGGCACACACCTGGACACGTCAGCGTGATGATCGAATCCGAAGGCCACCGGGCCATGATCACCGGTGATTGTTTCCACCATCCTGTGCAGATGAGCCGTCCCGACTGGTGCTCGTCGGCCGACCACGACCAGGCCCGGGGTGAGGCGACGAGGCGAGAGCTACTCGACAGGCTGTCGGGCCAAGACAGCGACATCTTCGTGATCGGAACCCACTTCGCCACTCCGACCGCCGGCTACGTTCGCCGGTTCGACGACGGTAGTCACTGGTTGGATGTCGGCTGAGTGCGCTAGGCCGTCGGCACCCGGTCTCGGCATTGCCAACCCCTGGGGTTCAGTCGATGACCGGCGCAGTTCGTTTGTTGTCGACGTCGTCGGCCAGGCGCTCGATGAAGTCGTCGACCGTCACACCACGATCGACATCGCCGCCCCTCGGGTTGACGCCGACGGTGCCGTTCTCGATGTCGTCGTCGCCGACCACGAGTACGTAGGGGACCTTCTCGAGCTTGCCCTTGCGGATGCGGGCGCCAAGCGGGTCGTCGGCCTCGACCATGTCGGCCCGGAAACCCGCTGCCTTCAATCGGTCGACCAGCGCCTGCGCCACGGCGTCGTGATCGGCGCGCACACCCAGCACGCGCACCTGTACCGGCGACAGCCAGGTCGGGAACGCTCCGCCATAGTGCTCGACGAGAACGCCGAAGAACCGCTCGATCGACCCCAACAGGGCACGGTGCAACATGATCGGCCGGTGCCGTTCGCCGTCGGCACCGATGAAACCCAGGTCGAAACGTTCGGGTAGCTGGAAATCGGCCTGAATGGTCGACAGCTGCCATGAGCGACCGATGGCATCCTTCACGTCGATGTCGATCTTGGGACCGTAGAAGGCAGCGTCGCCTTCCTTCACCTCGTACTCGAGGCCGTGGCGGTCGAGAGCCTCACGCAGGCAATGTGTTGCGTACTCCCATACGTCGTCGGTGCCGACGTACTTTTCTGGGTCCTTTGTGGACAGGTTGAACACGAAGTCGTCGAAGCCGAACGCTCTGAGTACGGACATGACGAAGTCGAGCAACCCGGTGATCTCGTCGGCAAGGTGCTCTTCGGCCACATAGATGTGTGAGTCGTCCTGGGTGAATCCCCGGATTCGCATCAGGCCGTGCAGGGTGCCAGAACGTTCGTAGCGGTACACCGTGCCCAGCTCGAACAGGCGCAGGGGAAGTTCCTTGTAGCTGCGCTGGCCATGTCCGAAGATCAGGCAGTGCATCGGGCAGTTCATCGGCTTCATGTAGTACGTCCCGTTGTCCATCTCCATGGGCGGGTACATGCCGTCGGCGTAGAAGTCGAGGTGGCCTGACGTCTCGAAGAGGTTCGCGTTTGCCAGGTGGGGTGTGTAGACGAACTCGTAGCCACCATTCTCGTGGCGATCGCGGCTGTAGTCCTCCATCACCTTGCGGACGATTGCTCCCTTGGGGTGCCACACGGCCAGACCGCCCCCGAGCTTCGAGGGGAAGCTGAGGAGATCGAGCTCGTTCGCCAACTTGCGGTGGTCGCGTTTGGCGGCCTCATCGAGGCGATGGAGGTGCTCCTTGAGGTCCTTCTTCGAGGCCCATGCCGTGCCGTAGATGCGCTGGAGCATCTGGCGGTTCTCGTCGCCACGCCAGTAGGCGCCGGCGACGCGCATCAGCTTGAAGTGTCCGAGACGACCGGTGTGTGGGACGTGGGGTCCGCGGCAAAGATCGACAAAAGTGTCGGTGTTGCGATACGTCGTGATGACACTGCCGTCGGGCCCCGAGGTGGGATCGTCGGCTTCGCCGTCGAGGACCTCGATCTTGTAGGGGTGGTTCTTGAACAGCTCGTCGGCTTCGGCCCGATCCACCTCGGCTCGGATGAATGGCTGCTTCTGGTTGACGATCTCCCGCATCCTCTGCTCGATGCGGCCGAGGTCGTCGTCGCTGAAGGTTTGCCCGCCCGACAGGTCGAAGTCGTAGTAGAAGCCGTCCTCGATCGGGGGGCCGATCGAGAACGTTGCCCCGGGGTACAGATCGAGTACCGCCTGGGCCAGGACGTGGGCTGCCGAGTGGCGTATGACCTCGAGACCGTCATCGCTGCCGGGGAAGACCAGCGAGACCGAGGCTCCGTCGAACAGCTCGCGGTCGAGGTCGAGCTGATTCCCGTCGACGACGGCGATGAGCGCTTCACGAGCCGCCCGGCCACCGAGGGACTCGGCAAGCCCGGCGCCAGTGGTCCCGGTTGGCAACTCTCGTTGGCTGCCGTCGGGGAGCACCACGCTGATGTTGCTCATTGTCCTGCCTTTGTCTCTTTCGGGCTGGGTTGCCTCGGTGTTCGGATTGACGTTCGAGGATACCGACCGCATCGCCTCACCCTTTCCGAATTGCGCCAGCTGCAATTGCGACACTGAGGCCGGGTGAACGGGTTCAGAAGCCGACCGATCGGTGGGCGGGGGATCAGAAGATGATGGCGTCGGCACCCAGCAGAGCCCGTAGCTCACCGGCCAAGCCGTTGCTGGCGTCGACTCGGAACTCGTCCGGCAAACGGATGACCTGGTGGCCGAGATGGATCATGACCTCGCTGTCGCCCGGGTGTCGCAACAGCGTCTCACGCAGATCGAGGACCAGCTGATCGGACACCACCGATGAATTGAGCCGGAGCTTGATCGGTATTGAATCGTCCTCGTATGACTCGATGACCTCGATCGAGTTGGCGACGAAGTTGACCTCGTCCTCTCCGCGGGTTTGGGTGCGTCCCGTGACCAGGATGATGGCGTCGTCTTCGAGCTTGTGCCCATGTTCGGTCATGGTTCGTGGGAACACCATCACCTCGATGGCGGTTTCGAGGTCCTCGAGATTGAAGACCGCCATCAGGTCGCCGTTGCGCGTGTACTTGCGCTGTAGGCCGGTGACGACTCCGCCGAGGGTCACGAAAGGCTCGCGGCCTCCGTCACCACCGGGTCCCGAGATGATGGTGCTGCGTTCAGTCAGCCCGGCGATGGTCGAGTCGGCGCGTCTCTTCAGCATGCCCATCGCACCCATCAGGGGGTGAGACGACACATAGAGGCCGAGCATTTCCTTCTCGAGTTTCAGCTTCGAGCGCTGGTCGAACTCGAGATCGGGGATCGCGACCTTCTCGTCGAACGTCGAGCCGTTGTCGGCACCGAGATCGCCGAACAGGGTTTGGATTCCCATGTCGCGCTCCTTGCGGCGCGACGTGACCTGGTCGATGACCTGCTCGTGGATCGTGAGCAATCCCTGACGGGGATGGCCGAGCGAGTCAAAAGCTCCGGCCTTGACGAGCGACTCGATGCTGCGCTTGTTCAATACGCCGAGCGGGACCCGCTCGCAGAAGTCGTAGAAGTTGTCGTATGGACCAACAGCGATGCGCTCCTCGACGATGGGAGCCACCACACCTTCGCCGACGTTGCGCACAGCCGAAAGACCAAATGTGATCTCACCGTCCTTGGAACCGAAATCGACCTCGGACTGGTTCACGTCGGGGACGTTGACCTTGATTCCGAGCTGGCGACAGTCGTTCAGGAAGACGGCAGCCTTGTCGAGGTTGCTCTTCGAGCTCGTGAGCAGGGCCGCCATGTACTCGACGGGATAGTTCGCCTTCAGATATGCCGTCTGATAGCTGATCAGGCCATAACCGAAGGCGTGGCTCTTATTGAAGGCATAGTCGGCGAACGGTTCGATGATGTCGAACAGGTCGGTACCCAGCTGGGAGTCGTAGCCGTTGGCCGCTGTGCCCTCGACGAACTGCACGCGGTGTTGGGCGATCAGCTCGCGTTTCTTCTTGCCGCAGGCCTTGCGGAGATTGTCTGCCTCCTCGAGCGAGTATCCAGCGATCTTCTGGGCCACACGCATCATGGCCTCCTGGTAGACCATCAGCCCGTATGTCTCGCCCAGGATCTCCTTCAGGTCGTCGTGCAGGTACTCGACCGGCTTGCGCCCGTTCTTGCGGTCGGCATAGTCGTAATGCATGTTGGCCGCCATCGGGCCTGGCCGATACAGGGCGACCAAGGCGGCGACGTCGTCGAACTCGGTAGGAGCCAGGGCACGCATCAACGAACGCATCGGGGCGGACTCCAGCTGGAACACGCCGATGGTCTCGCCGCGCTTGAGCAGCTCGTAGGTGGTGGGGTCGTCGAGTGCGACTTGGTCGATGTCGAGCTGGGTTTGGTGTACTTGCTCGATCAGCTTCAGCGCGTCATCGATGATCGACAGGTTGCGCAGCCCGAGGAAGTCCATCTTGAGGAGCCCGAGTTCCTCGACCCCGTTCATCTCGTACTGGGTTACGACCGGGGCGTCTTCGATGGTTTGACCAGCCGATGGTTTGCGTTGGATCGGCAGGTACTCGGTGAGCGGGTTGCGAGTGATGACGACGGCCGCGGCATGGATCGAGTCGCCACGGCGAAGGCCCTCGAGACCCTTCGCGACGTCGACGACCGACTTCACGTCCGGGTCTGTGTCGTACATCTGGCGCAGCTCGCCGGCGGCCTTGAAACCATCGACGAACTTCGGGTGCTCGTCGAAGCAGGCGTACAGCGGGGTGTCTCGGCCCATGACGAGGGGAGGCATTGCCTTGGCCACCTTGTCTCCGACCGAGTAGGGGTAGCCCAGCACGCGGGCCGCATCGCGAACCGCAGCCCGAGCCTTGATGGAGCTGAAGGTGATGATCTGTGCGGTGTGCTCGCGGCCGTAGCGCTCGGCGGTATAACGAATCATCTCGTCACGGCGTCGGTCATCGAAGTCCATGTCGATGTCGGGCATCGAGACTCGGCCTGGGTTCAGGAATCTCTCGAAGAGCAGGTCGTACTTGATCGGATCGAGATCTGTGATCCACAGGCAGTAGGCGACAGCACAACCGGCGGCCGAACCACGGCCCGGGCCGACCCTGATGGCATTGTCGCGGGCGTATTTGATGAGGTCCCAGGTGATGAGGAAGTAGGCGGAGAAGCCCATGTCGGAGATGACGCGCAGCTCGTAGGCGAGTCGTTCGACGACCTCGTCGCTGAGGTTCTGACCCCAGCGTTTCCTGGCCCCCTCCAGCGTGAGGTGGCGAAGGTAGTCGTCGTCGCCTTCGAAACCTTCGGGGATCGGGAAGTCGGGAAGCTCCGGTTTGCCGAACTCGATGGTGACGTCGGCCCGTTCGGCGATCCACAGGCTGTTGTCGCAGCTCTCGGGAAGCTCCTCGAAGAGGTGGCGCATCTCGCCAGCACTCTTCAAATAGTGCTCGTCGCCGTGGAACTTGAAACGATCCGGGTCGCTCATCAGCGACTGGGTCTGCACACACAACAAGGCGTCGTGGGCAACGGCGTCTTCGCGGGTTGTGTAGTGGAGATCGTTTGTTGCCAGCAGTGGAGCCCTGAGCCGCTTCGCGATATCGAGAAGCTGGGGGTTGCACTGCTTCTGTTCGGGGATCCCGTGGTCCTGGAGCTCGATGAACATGTTGTCGCGGCCGAAGATGTCCTGGAGGCGCGCGGCGTTGCGTAACGCCTGGTCGAAGTTTCCGCGCAGGAGTTCTTGTTGGACCACAGAACCGAGACAGCCGGACGTGACGATGAGTCCCTCGTTATGGCGGGCGTACAACTCCCAGTCCATTCGGGGCTTGTAGTAGAACCCCTCCATGTAGGCGAGGCTCGACAGCTTGAGCAGGTTGCGATAGCCGGCGTCGGTCTGGGCCAGCATCGTCAGGTGGTAGTAGAGCTTGTGGCCATCGTCGGTGTCGCCACCGGAGTCGTCTTGTTTGCGCCCCCGCCGACGAGGACGCTCGTGACGTGACTCGCCGGCCATGTAGGCCTCGGTGCCGATGATGGGCTTGATGCCCTGATCGCGACAGGCCTGGTAGAAGTCGAGGACCCCGTACATATTGCCGTGGTCGGTGATGCCCAGCGCCGGCTGACCGTCGGCTGCCGCCGCTGCGACGGCGTCTGGAACGCGGGCCGCGCCGTCGAGCATCGAGTACTCGGTATGGGTGTGGAGATGGACGAACGAGTCGGCCACCAGGCCCCCTCAGTGGGTGTGGGAAGGTTCTGGGATGGCGGATCTGGCTGTAGCCCCTAGGCTCTCCAGGTCCCTTCCGTCGACCCTAGCGCGACCCTGCGACAGGCCCTCGGACGGAGTGCCACAGAATCACCCCTACCGACTCGATATGACGACTGAGACGACTTCATCCGATCTTCACGAGATCCTTTCCGCTGCTCTGGTGGTCGAGGATCCCTCCGATGGGCTCTGGGAGCTGATCGATTCGGGCTGGGCCGACGAACACCTGCCCGAGCTTCGGGCCCTGCGCCTCGAACAGGACCCGATCCACCGCCACAAGGACGTTTTGACCCACACGATCGTGGTCACCTCGCAGGCTCCGCCACGTCTGCGGGTCCGTCTGGCCGCCCTCTTCCACGACGTTGGCAAGCCGCGTACGCGGCGGTTCGACTCCGACGGAGTCACCTTCCACCATCACGAGGCCGTCGGTGCCAAGATGGCCCGAAAGCGCATGCGCAAGCTGGGGTACGACGACCATGCCATCGCCGATGTGTCGCAGCTCGTCTTCTTGTCCGGGCGGTTCAAGGGATACGCCGATGGTTGGTCCGATGCCGCCGTACGTCGCTACGCCCGCGACGCGGGACCCTTGTTGGGCGATCTGAATGCTCTTGTGCGAAGCGACTGCACGAGCCGAAATCCGAAGCGTGTAGCGGCACTCCACCGAGCGCTGGACGATCTCGAGGTACGTATTGCCGACCTCGCTCGTGAAGAAGCACGCAAGGCCGAGCGGCCAGAACTCGATGGTTCGGCCGTCATGGATCACCTGGGAATCGAACCAGGACCCGCTGTCGGGAAGGCGATGAAGTTCCTCCTCGAGCTGAAACGCGTCGAAGGTGTGCTCGGCGACGATGAAGTGCTCCACCGCCTCGATGAATGGTGGGCGGCCCAATAGCGATCTGTCAGCAGATGTCGCGGCGTTCGAATGCGACACCGGCGATGACGGTGATCCAGATCGACGCGAAGGCCACGGCTGCGGTACCGAGCCACCCACCTCCGGCTGCGGGTGCCGATGTCAGGGCCAACCTGGCCGGCGATATCGACGAAGCACCACTTGCCGACACCAGGAAGACGACGAGGGTTAGAGCCGCCCCGATCGCTGCGGGTACGGCCGGTTTCGACGTGACCGAAGAGACCATCATGACGGCAGCGGTGATGAGTGCCGCCAAGACGATGGAGCGAGCCGCGCCGCCGAGAACGGTGAGACCACCCACACCGATGTCGCCTAGATGTGAACCCACCGCGACGATAATGGTTGCGGGAAGGGCTGCCTGAATCTGGGCGAGGACGATTGCGATCAGGCGTTCGCCGACGATCTGAGTGCGAGTGACCGGTTGTGAGGCGAGCATCTCGAGTTCGCCCGTGGCGGCGGCCCCGGCGATCGCCTTCGCCGCGCCGACTATGCCTAGGGCGATGAGGGCAATCGGCAGCACGACGGAGAGAAAGGTCGCGTTCAGGTGCCCGACCCCGGTATCGAGTGATCGGCCGACCGCCAATCCGAGCAGCTTGGCCACTGGCCCCGGCAGTCGGGCGGCCGCGTTGGCGGCGCCGCTGCGGCCGAGCATCATCGGTGCGCTGGCGACAGAGGCGATGCCGGCCAACGCCAGAACCGCAGCGCAGATTGCCGTATAGAGCTGGAGATCGACCAGGTAGTGGCGCGCGACCACTCCGACCCGTGCTCGTGCGAGCATCATCTTGCACGCTCCGCCAGCTTGCGGTAGTCGCTGAGAAGCTCGTTGAGGGTGGCCTCATGATGACTGGCCTTGTCGAGGCCTCCGCTAGCGGCTGCTTCAACGAGGCGCTCTGGGTCGCCGGAGAACAGAACTCGGGCTGTCGTTCCCTTGACAACAGACGCCATGACCCCGGGCAGGCCGGCGATCCATTCCTGATCAGGTGGCTGAGAAAAGCTGAGTTCGCTGCGATGTCGTGCGCGTTTGCGAAGCGCGTCGAGGGACCCTGTGGCGACGACCGAGCCACGATCGATCAGCACTATTGGGCCCTTGAGATGTTCGGCGACGCCCAGATCTCGCGCTGTTGCCAGAACGGTGGTCTTTGGCCCGGCGACCTCGAGGAGCTCTTGGAGAACCCAGTCGTGTGAACCGAGTTGGGCCAAGGGCTCGTCGAGCAGTACGACCTCTGGTAGACGCTGGAATGCAGCGACCATGGCGACGGCGTGTCGTTCGGCACTGGTGAGGTTGCCGAGCCGATCGTCTGGTGCGATATCGAGCCGCGGCAGCACGTGATGTCGTGTGGCCCTATTTGGGTCAGTGCGTCGGAACTGGGCTGATCGCTCGAGGTATTCCTCAACGGTGAGGTGGGACGGCAGGGTGACCGTGTCTGGAACCCAGGCGGTGACCCGTCTGACCTGGTAGGCGGCGCGGCGTGTGTCGAAGCCGGCGATTCGAGCCCGCCCACCCGACGGGTGGATGAGATCGACCAGGATCCGCAGCAGGGTGGATTTGCCCGCGCCGGGCTGGCCGACGACAGAGACCCGTTCGCCGCCCTGGATCTCCAGGGACAGCTCGTCGATTGCTGTGGTCGAGTTGAAGCGTTTGGTTAGCCGCTCGGTTTGTACGACCGACTGCATCTTCCCTCCGTGGTTCCCGCCACACAGTTTGCCACCAAATCGGGGTAAATGTGATTGCAGCGTGAAACTCTGGCCCGACGTCGGGCCGAATGGCGATCCTACCGAAAGTTCCGGTCGTCGACCCAGTGGGCGCCGAGGTCGCCGACCGTCTACGGGTACACCGATACGTGGTCGGGGGTTGTCCGCCTGTCGACGAAACGGGCGAGGATCTCGTCGGTGAGCGCGTGGTAGTCGTCGGCGAGCCCGATAGCGGCTGACGCGTAGGTCCGTCCCGATGTCCGGCGCCGCGACCTCGAGGTGGCCTCGGCTTCGTATTCGATGACCAGCTGGCCCCTGTTGCGACAGTCGACGGCGACCTTCTGTGCGGCTCTGATGGCGGCCATTGCTACCGGAACGTACCGGTCGAAGATCTGTGCGAGTCGACGGCGTGCGTCTCTTCGTAGCTGGGATGTGTTCGCCGCGACGGGTCCCAGGGTGACCACAAGGAGTTCGTTCCTGGGGTCCAGTGCCTCGAACCGCTCTTGGTCGCTGAGCAGATTTCGCAGGCCTTCGATCGAAGCGGCGTCGGGAGCGGTGGGCACGATGGTGAAACGGGCGACCGATCCGATGAGACGGCGAATCCCGGCGTCGACGGGGGGTGTGTCGAATAGAACGAGGTCGTAGTTCGTCGAGATCGGTTGGAGTGTGTCGATCAGCCGTTCGCGGGCCGCAAGGTCGATTGCGCCGGCTGCTGCAAGTTGTGTCGAGACCGGTTCGAGGAACCGGCCGCCTGCGATCATGTCGAGGTTCTGGCGCCCCGATGCCACGGGAACGGGGAGGTTGCCGGACTCGATCACCGACGCCAGATGTTGTCCGTGGTCGGCGGTATCGGCGACCACGAAGTCGTAGACGAGGCTCCCCTGCGGATCGGCGTCGATGACGAGGACGCGCCAGCCCCCCCTGGGCTGCCAAGCCGGCGATGTTGGCCACGAGACTCGTCTTGAGAACGCCACCCCTGGCATTTGTGACGGCGATGGCGTTGTCGATCGACCGAGCCCGGTTTCGCAAGATGAATGCCTTCAGGACCGAGTAGCCGAATTCCCAACCGGGATCGGCGAATCGTCGGCAGCGTCGAGGGCTGTGCGGTTGCCGGCGCACGCCGGACGCCAAGGTGACGGCAGCGTTTGCCGGTTCTTGGGGGCTAGGGGAATACCTGGCCTGTGAGCTTGCGGTTCTTGACCTTGGATTTGAGATAGTCGCGATTCATGAAAGCGATGTTGTCGAGGCTGATTTCTTTGGGACAGGCTTCGGTGCACTCGCCGTGGTTGGTGCAGGCTCCAAAGAACTGCTCCATCGTCTCGACCATCTGCTCGGTGCGCTTCCATCGCTCGGCCTGACCCTGTGGAAGAAGATTCATATGGCTGAGCTTCGCCGATGTGAACAGCTGAGCTGCCGAGTTCGGGCAGGCGGCGACACAGGCGCCGCAGCCGATACACGCCGCCGCGTCCATCGCCATGTCCGAGGCGTCCTTGGGAACCGGGATGAGGTTGGCGTCTGGTGCCGCTCCGGTGTTGACCGAGATGTAGCCACCCGACTCGACGATGTGATCAAAGGGCGAACGGTCGACGACCAGGTCGCGCATGATCGGGAAGCCGCTCGCACGCCACGGTTCGACGACGATCTCGTCGCCGTCCTCGAAGTTGCGCATGTGGAGCTGGCACGTTGTTGTGCCCTTCTTCGGGCCATGGGCATTGCCGTTGATCATCACGCCACAAGCACCACAGATTCCCTCGCGGCAGTCGTGGTCGAACTCGATCGGGATTCCACCTTGCTCGATGATCTGTTCGTTGACGATGTCGAGCATCTCGAGGAACGACATGTCGTCCGCGATGCCCTCCACGGGGATTGAATCGAAGGATCCCGTTGCGTTCGGGCCTTCCTGACGCCAGACCTTCAGCGTCAGGTTGAGCACGTTTGTGTTGCCACTGCCGCTCACTTGTAGCTCCTCTGGGTCAGTTCGACGTTCTCGAATACGAGTTCCTCGACGTGTCGGGTCTGGACCTCACCCTCGCCATTCCACTCCCACGCTGCGACATGGGCCATGTTTTCGTCGTCTCGTTTGGCTTCGCCTTCTTCGGTCTGGTGTTCGGCCCGGAAGTGGCCGCCACAACTCTCTTCTCGCTCGAGAGCGTCGCGCGCCATCAACTCGGCGAGCTCGAAGAAGTCGGCAACTCGGCCTACCTTCTCGAGGCTCGAGTTGAGGTTTGCGCCAGAGCCAGGAACCCGAACGTCGTTCTCGAACTCGGTCTTGAGAGCCGGAATGTCCGAGATGGCCGTTTCGAGGTCGGCCTTGTTGCGTTCCATTCCGATGTTGTCCCACACGATCTTGCCGAGCTCGCGGTGGAACCAATCGACCGAACGTGAACCATTGACACCGAGCCAGCGATCGGTGGCATCGCTGACACCTTGGACCGCATCGGTGAATACCGGGTCGGAGGTCGGAACCGGATCGTCGCCGAGCTTCGGGGCGAGGTGGTCGCCGATCGTGTACGGAAGCACGAAATAGCCATCGGCCAGACCCTGCATGAGAGCCGAAGCCCCCAGACGGTTGGCTCCGTGGTCCGAGAAGTTGGCCTCGCCGATCGAGTAACAACCCGGGATGGTGGTCATCAGGTTGTAGTCGACCCACAGGCCGCCCATCGTGTAATGCGTCGCCGGGTAGATCCGCATGGGGACGCTGTACGGGTCCTCGCCGGTGATGTTTTCGTACATGTCGAACAAGTTGCCGTACTTGGCCTTGATCGTCTCGAGCCCATCGCGCTGGATGGCGTCGCTGAAATCGAGGTACACACCGTTCTCGAGGTGGCCTACGCCATGGCCGGCGTCGACCACTGTCTTGGCGTTTCGAGATGCCACGTCGCGTGGCACCAGGTTGCCGAACGCCGGGTACTTCTCTTCGAGGTAGTAGTAGCGCTCGCCTTCGGGAATCTGCCCCGCCGGTCGCTTGTCGTCGTCGCTGCGTGGGACCCAGATGCGGCCGTCGTTGCGAAGCGACTCCGACATGAGTGTCAGCTTCGACTGGAACTCGTCGCTCGACGGGATACAGGTCGGGTGGATCTGGGTGTAACACGGGTTGGCGAAGAAGGCACCCTTGCGGTGGGCCCTCCACACCGCCGTGGTGTTGCATGCCATGGCGTTCGTCGACAGGTAGAAGACGTTGCCGTAGCCGCCTGTGGCCAACACGACGGCGTGGGCCGAGTGAGATTTGATCTCGCCGGTGATGAGGTCGCGAGTGACGATTCCACAAGCCTCGCCGTCCTTCTTCACGAGCTCGAGCATCTCGGTGCGAGTGTGGAGCTCGACGTTGCCCTCGGCGATCTGGCGGGCCAGAGCCTGGTAGGCACCGATCAACAGCTGCTGGCCGGTCTGACCTCTTGCGTAGAAGGTTCGGCTGACCTGTGCACCACCGAACGAACGGTTGTCGAGGAGGCCCCCGTATTCGCGCGCGAAGGGGACACCCTGGGCCGTGCACTGATCGATGATGTCGTTGGCCACCTGGGCGAGGCGGTAGACGTTGGCTTCGCGGCTGCGGTAGTCACCACCCTTCACGGTGTCGTAGAAGAGGCGGAAGATCGAATCGCCGTCGTTCGGGTAGTTCTTCGCAGCGTTGATGCCGCCCTGAGCAGCGATCGAGTGAGCCCTTCGAGGCGAGTCGGAGTAGGTGAAGACCTTCACCTTGTAGCCGAGTTCGCTGAGGCTGGCTGCAGCCGAAGCTCCGGCCAGACCGGTGCCCACCACGATGACTTCGAACTTGCGCTTGTTGCTGGGGTTGACGAGTTTGACCGAGAACTTGTGGTTGTCCCACTTCTCGGCGAGTGGACCGCTGGGGACCTTTGAGTTCAGCAGGCTCATGATGTGACCTCCTCGCTGAGAACGAGCGCGGGAGCACTCTCTTCTGAGGTTTCCTCGTCCAGGACCCCGGCCTGGACCATGATCGGGAAGCTGAGGTTGCCAACCAGAACAAGGGCTGCCAGGCCCATCGATACCGGTTTGCGGATCCCGTTGATACGGGGGTTGTTGATACCGATGCTCTGCATTGCCGACCAGGTTCCGTGGAAGATGTGGATGGCGACGGCCAGGTTGGCGACGATGTAGATGATCGCAACCGGCAGGCTCGACATGCTGTCGACCATGTTGTGGTACGGCTCGCCGCGGACGAACTCGTCGCTACGTGTTCCCCAGGTCAGGTCGGCGAGATGGAACAAGATGTACAGAACGATTATTGGTCCGGTCCAGCGCATCGTGCGCGAAGCAAAGTTCGCAGCGATGTAGTCCTGGCTCCCCGCATACTTCTTCTGGCCGTCGATGCCCGACTGTGGGTTCGACCTGCGGCTCATCAGGGTCAGTGACAGCGCGGCATGGATGTGAAGGGCGAATGCGCCGATCAGGCCGAGGCGCATCGCCCACAACAGGTGGGTTCGTGGGACGAGGTGTCCGCCCATGTCGCGCAACGCTTCGCCGTAGTGATCGATGCTCTCAGGGCTGATGTACGCCTTGAAGTTGCCCAACATGTGGACCACAACGAAGCCCAGCAGCATCAGGCCGGTCACCCCCATCACCCATTTGCGGCCGACCGCGGAGCGGTAGAACTGGATGGGCCAGGGGAGCGTCTTTCTCGGCGCTGGTCTGATCGGTGTCACACCGCGCTGTGTCGAGGTCGCAGCCATTTGAGGGTATGCCTCCACTCGATGATGTACATCACAGAAGGTACTCGCGCTGGCAACACCCCAGGACAATCGCGCGATGGTTTTATGTGGACAACGATCGCACGGTCGATCGATACGTGTTGACGCTTTCGACGCCGTCTGCGGTCACGCTCAGTTCGAGCTCGATGTCACCTGCCGCTGCGGGTGGGGTCCATCGCAGCTCGGCGATTCGCCCGACGCTGTCGGCGGGGACCGCGCCCTCGAAGTTCCAGGTCCGCGGCTCGATCGACGATCGAAGGGTGACGTCGAGCCTGGCTTCGATGTCATCGCGCAGATCCGAAACGATGTGGATCACCTGACGCTGTTCTACGCCTGGAGGTATCTGCGGAGGAAGAGGGTCCGTGATGGCCAGGACCGGCTGACACGCCCTTGTGAGTGCTGCCACCGCAGGTTTGGCCTCGCGGTTGCTTGCGAAGATGGAACACGAGATCTGGGGCGTGGAATCGACTAGGTGGAACTGGCAGAAACCACCGGTCGGCTTGTATTTGATGAGGCGTAGTGTCTCGATCTGCCGTCTGATGACCTCGGCCTGGTAGGAGCGAAGCGCTTCCGACCATTCACCGAAGGTGTCAAATTGTGACGGGGGAACCCTCCCGAGCGCCACGTCGACGTGCAGGCCGTGGCGTTCGGATAGCTCGGCCCAATCGATCTCGTCGGGATGTAGGTCACCCAGCGTCTCGAGGTCAAGCGACTCGAGACGCGGCAGAGCCTGGGCGCCGAACTCGCTGACGAAGCGTACGACCCGTGGGATTCGGCTGGCCAAGGACTTGAGTCCATCGATGTCGCCCTGGAACCAGCCGAAGTACCAGTGGCCGTCTGTTCCGTCGAGCTGCGGAGGGTGCGGAAGAACCCCCGAATGAGGGATCACCGGTCTGGAGGGGTCGGCCTTTTGGATCGCCCTCTTGACGGCGTGGTCGAGGATGGTTCGGTTCCACGACGGTTTCTCGTGTTGCCAGAGACCTTTGCGCAGGAAACGATTGGCGGGTTGGGCGTCGTCTCGGTAGCCGGGCCGCGCCTTCAGCGGAATCGGTTCGTTGTGGCCGCACCAGATGATTATCGAGGGGTGGTGCGCCAGCAGGTCGACCATCGCCTCGGCCTGTCGTTCTGCGGCCTTTCGGATGCCACGGGCGTAGCCCCACTGGAGGGGAAAGTCCTGCCAGATCAGGAGGCCCGCGGCGTCGGCCTGGCGATAGAACTCGGGTGGGGCGACGTGCCCGTGCACCCGTATCAGGTTGAGGCCGGCCGACTTGGCGGTATCGAGTACCCAGGAGTGATCCTCCTCGGTCTGGGCGCTCAGGTCGCCCTTCACCGGGCCGAGGTTTGTGCCCTTCAGGAAGAGGCGTTCACCATTGATCGAGGCGATCCAGTTTCGGAGCTCCATCGAGCGAATGCCGATGCGCCGCTTCCGAGCATGGCTGATTTCACCGGCGAGCTCGACCTCGACCCTGATGTCGTGCAGCGGTTGCTCACCCAGATCGTGGGGCCACCACAGGTCGGGTGATTCGACGGCGACTCGCCACTCGAGCTCGTTTGCTCCCGTCGCGAGTACCTGCTCTTGTTGTGACGAGGCCACCGCTCCGACCCCGTCGTTCGTTGAAGATCGGTCGATGAGGGTTCGCACGACGACGGTGTGGGTGGCCACCGAGTCGAGTTTTGCGTGGAATTGAAGAATGGCCACCGAGGCGTCTGCCTCGACGACGGTCACGCGCAGGGTATGGATTCGAACCGGCCCGGTCGCTTCCAGACGGACTCGGCGCCACAGCCCGCCAGGGTTGAGGCTGGGATCGAGATTGTCCCAGTGTTGAAGGACGCCGGTGATATTGCGCTTTGTTGTCGGGTCGCGTGGGGTACGACACGACGCTTCAATCGCCAAGACGTGGTCGTTGCGCTCGTCGACGGCGTCTGTGACCTCGAAGACATGGGGCTGGAAGTAGCCCTCGGTGTCGCCCAGATACGCTCCGTCAAGCCAGATGTCGCCCTCGTAGCAAAGGCCGTCGATGCTCAACCAGGTGCGCGAACCTGGTCCTGCCGGCTCGGCTGTGAACCGGGTTCGGTACAGAACCTCGTCGACATCGGACAGACCTTCGCCATTTCGCCACAGGCCGGGAACCGCTACCGGCGTCCAGCCCGAATCGTCGAAGTCGGGTTCGGCGAAGTGGCGGCGCAGGTCCTCGTCGGGGATCTCGATCAACCACTCGCCCCCGATGTCCGTGCTCGAGTCGAAACGAGGTTTGTTGATCCGTCCTTCGGCCACCGGTCCACGCTACGTCGTTTCGGGGTCGCTCCGATAGGGTCGGGCCCTCATCGTGAGTTAGGGGAGTCGTGAGCCGCACGGAGGAGGCCCGTAGGGCCGACCAGAAGGCGAAAGCAGGGCAGTGAGCCGCACGGAGGAGGCCCGTAGGGCCGACCAGAAGGCGAAGGCAGGGCAGTGAGCCGCACGGAGCAGCCGAAGACGTTGGGGGAACTGAAGGCTTCGGGCTGGGAGT
>JAAETH010000354.1 GCA_024228575.1 Actinomycetes bacterium | reverse complement strand
GTCGCGAAGAGCAGGATGAGCGCCCCGATCCCGAAGTCCAGCATCGTGTCGAAATCACGCAGGATGATCACGAGCAAGACGACGGTGATGGTCTTGTCGGCGATGTTGGTCAGCGGCTCGGTGATGAGATCCGCGGCGCTCACCCACCACTGTCGGATAGCGACGCCGATCAGGATCGGCACCACGATTGCGGCGAGGACGGTTCCGGCCACGTCAGCGGAGCCGATATCGAGACCGTCGACATCGATGGCGAACTGCACCACGATCGGTGCCGACACGATCGTCATCAATGCCAGGGTGACGAGCGTGCTGGTCGTGGCCGTGATGTCTGCGCCGATCTTCTCGGCCACCTTGGGCACCAATCCGTTGCCACCCGCAGCTGCGGTGAGCATCAAGCCCACCTTCACCTCCTCGGGGATGTCGGAGAAGACGCTGACGAGCACATAGGCGATGGTAGGAGCGATAACAAGGGCGGACAGGAGGGAGAGGCCGAGTTTCTTGGGCTGATGCCAGATCGAGAAGGCCTGGCCAAAGGTCATCGCCAAACCCAGGCTGAACATCATCAACAGCACCGAGAAGCCGATCCCGGCATCGAGCAGGTCGTTGATGACGACCGCGATGTCCTCGTTCTCGTTCACATCGACCCAACTCTGGCTTCTCTGCCATCTTGTGCGCTGCTCGCCGCTTGCATCAGCCGGCCAGCCCCGGCATGAGTTCGTTGAGGCCGCCGGTGAGGACGCTGAATCCGATGGCTACCAAGACAAAGCCGAAGAGCCGGGTGATGACCTGGATCCCTGATGCGCCCATCAACCGCTTCAGGGGGTCGGCGAGCAGCATGCTCGCCAACATGACGGCGACGACGGCGAGGCAACAGGCCGAGACGATGAGCGCCGACTTCGTGGAGTCGAACTCGGCGGTGGTGGAAATCAACAACGCCATCTGGCCGCCACCAACGAGCAGCGGCACACCGAACGGGACCACAGCCGCGGCCTTCCAGGTCCGTTCGTCCGGCATTGCGTCGATCTCTTCTTGATCGCGTTTCTCGGTCTTCTCGGCGGTGCCGAGCACCATCGGAAAGGCCAGCGCAAGGATCACCCCACCACCGGCTGCTTTGAGCGCGGGGATCGACACACCGAGAAGGTCCAGCAGCGAGGCGCCGAACCAGGTGGAGACGAGGAACCCGATGACCTGCACCATGCTCGCCCGGTAGGCGAAACGTCTGCGGATCTCCGCGGGGAAACGCCCGGTGATCTCGATGAACGGGCCAATACGGATCAGCGGATTGGCCAACGCGAACAGCGCCGCCGCGAACGTTGCCACATCGGTGCTTGTCATGTCCACGGCTGCACACCAGCGCCGCCCCCGAGCCGAACCAGACTCGTCACGGCCGGGTGTCGCGGTACACGACACCGTCCTTCATCACGAACCGGAGGTTGTCGGGATCGGCGAGCACAGAGAGATCCTCGAGCGGGTTGCCGTCGAAGAGCACCACGTCGGCGTAGGCTCCCGGCTCGATGACACCAACCGGCCCCTCCCTATAGGGGTTCTTGGGACCAGACATGGCCAGCACCTCACCCGCGGTCGAGGTGTGCATCCGCAGGATCTCGACCGGCGAGAAGAACGGCTCCTTGCACAAGATGTCCTGCATCAACGAGTCGAGGGTGTTGTAGAAGTACAAGTCAGAACCGGCCACGGTCTTGACGCCGTACTTCTTCATCCACGCCGGGACCTTGGCCGCGTTCTCGTTGATCCTCAGCCCCTTGCGGATGTGATCGGCGGAGAAACCCGGCAGCGAAGCAGGGTCCGCGAACGAGACGATGCTGGCGTAGGCCTGCCACGAAAAGATCGCCCCGACCTCAGCCATGCGAGCGACGGTCTCTTCTCGCATCAAGAAGCCGTGCTCGATGCACTTGACACCCGCGTCGAGTGAGCGATTGACCGTCTCGTCGCTGAAGGCGTGCACCGCAACATAGGTTCCGTAGTCACCGGCGACCTCGACCCCGGCCTTGAGCTCATCAAGGGTGAACCCGTACGACTCGAGCGGGTCGAAATCGCTGGCCACGCCACCGTTGGCGAACATCTTGAGAAACGACGCCCCTTTCCGGAGGTTGGTTCGCGTGGCCTTCAGAACTTCGTCGCGCCCATCACAGACGTAGGTCATGTCGTTGGCCTGCATGAGCCCGCCCGCACAACACAGACCAGCCGCGGCATGGACCCAGTCGCCATGCCCCGACGTACCGGTGATACACGCGCCGGCCGACCAGATACGCGGCCCGGTCAACGCTCCGTCGGCCACCGCGCGCGCCATCCCGGTGGTGGCACCACCGGTATCGCGGATACTCGTCCAACCGCGCTTCAAGTACTTCTCACGCATTGCCTCGCCTGCCATTGCCCCGTTCGCCGTGGCATCCCACTTGTCGCGCACTTCGGCAATGCCACGAGTCAACGTCAGATGGGTGTGCATGTCGATCAGCCCGGGCATCAACGTCGCCCCGCCACCATCGATGACGGTGTGATCGGCCTCACCGACGATGTCACCATCGAACACGTCGGTGATCATGGCCCCCTCGACCAGGACACTCTTGCCACTGACAACACCGTCGGCGCGTCCATCCCACAACGCCACATCCCTGATCACCGTCGAACCAGCGGGTCAACAACCACCGACGGCATCGCATCGTCGCGTTCTGGCATGACAAAGCCTCCTGAAGGTCTGGCAACGAACATCCCGGCGGTGTCCGGTGACGACCTGGGTCATGAGTGCGATAGCTTGCACATTAGGCAATTACCTTCGTGCGAGATCATTCGAAGGGCCGGGAGGCCTGTTGGCCGCGCTGGCCATCGACCGCGGCGGCCACGCCCTGCCAAGCGAGCTCATCGGCCCCGTACACACCACAGCCGCAGGAGTGACCGGCTCGCTACGTCGACTCGGCGCGGCCAACCTCGTTCGGCGAGACGTGGGCAACAATCGACGAACCCGCCCCGTGACCATCACGACCCAGGGCCAGAGCCTCATCACCAAGATCACCGAGCCATGGCAGGACTGGTTCGCGTCGAACCTCACAAGGCTCGACGAAGACGAGCGCTGCGACCTCTACCGCCTGCTCGTCAAGGCATCCGGGCTGTGGGATGGGACCTGGCCCGACGAGTTCGAGAACAACAGGCAGCACGGGTAGACCGTTCGGCCTCTGCTGATACTGAACCCGAGACCGAATCGACCCTATTCGCCGGACGCCCCGAGTCAGCAGTCGCCGAGCGTGTCGTAGACGGCCTGGGCGGCGTCGCCGACGCCCTCGACGACCACCGCGAGCTTCGACACATCAGGACACGCCACCGGATATCAGGCGCCCACAGGCCAACCGCGTCCCCTCACCTCAACCCAGTGTTCGAGCTAGTGGGCGTGATCGAGGCCGTGGTCGTGGCTGTCGGGCAACTCCCGTCCGAAGAGCCGGTTGACGTAGTCCTCTCGACTTGGCGGCACGAAGCGGCCGGTGGCCTCGGTTGGGTATCCAATTGGCTGGCCAGGGTTGCCGTCGAGCACCTCGGAGTCGCTCACCGCGACGACGCCATTGACGATGACGTGGGGGATACCCGTCGAGGGCAGGCCATTCTCGCCGAGGGCATAGCTCGCATTGTCCGTGACCGTCTCGGGGTCGAACACCGTGATGTCGGCGGTCATGCCGACCTGCAGGCGGCCGCGGTTGCACATCGATTCCACGCCCGCATCTCCGAGGTGCAGCGCCGACCAACAACTGAGCTGGGCGATCGCGTGCAGCAGCGGCACGTCGTGCTCTCTCGCCAGCCGCAGCACCTTGGCCTGCGTGCCGGCCGTGCGCGGATGACCCGAATACGCCTCGAAGGTGTCATCACGTCCGAGCAAATTGCCGTCGGCGTCGAATGATGGCATCGCATCGGAAGCTGCGGTCATGTGGGGCACCTGAAGCCGCAGCGGTATCCATTCCTCCCTGCCCGGGACGAATCCGATCGCACCGACCAGGGACACCAAGGTCGACAGCACGCCGCCGCATCCCCCACCGTCCACGCCTGGCAGTGAAGTTGCGTCTCGCGGTGTACTAACGCTTGTGTCGGAGGGGTGAGCTCAACCCAGAGTACACGCGCCCCCTGGGCCGTCGAGCTGGTCGCTGCGTAGGTGTTTCACCTGCTCAGGACACATATTGTCGGCTATGGGTGGCCCGGGGAGCGTCTCGCCGTCGCTACGGGGACGCTTCCAGATCCGCGGAGCCCTGGGTTCTGGGACGGTCTCAGCGGTATTGGTTGATCAGAGCGTTGCCGATCGAGGCCAAGTGGTCCCGCACACCCGGAGAGCCAATGACTTCGAGCCATTCGACCAGCCCGGCAAGCTCGCCGGCGAGCGCGTACTCGTTGTGGCCGCGGATCACGACTTCGATGCGGCCGTCGCTTGTGGAACCTCCCACCTCGAGCCGATGCTCGAGCACCATTCGGAGCAGATCTATCCCGTCGGGAGCGCATACTGCCTGGATCTCGAGGGGTGTTCGCTTGCGGTCCACTTCGTCGGCGATCTCGCGCCAACTCTCGGCAAGGTTGAAGTCCTCGGGTCGGTGCACGGGATCGTCGATTGATGCGACGGACGACACGCGGTCGATCCGGAAGGTCCGCCGGCCGGCGTCGGTGTTGGAGACGAGGTACCACGTCGGACCCTTGGCAACGACGCCCAGCGGGTGGACGGTTCTCTCGGTTTCGGTGCCTTTGCGGTCGACATAGCCAAGCTGCACCTGGACGCCGCGGATAACCGCTTCTTGAAGTTCGTCGAGGAAGCGAGGTGGTCGGTACTCGACCCTACTCGACCCCCATCGTCGCGAGTCAACGACCATCGCCGACGCCGCTGCCTCGGCCTGCACTCGGAAGGGCTCCGGCAGGGCATGGACGAGCTTGCGCAGAGCGGCCTTCACAGCCGGCGTCGCAGCCGAGGCCGGGCCGGCCACCAAGAACAGAGCGCGGGCCTCACCCGCTGTCAACCCGGACAGGTCGGTGCGGGCCCCGCCCACGAGACGCCAACCGCCACCTCGACCCTGCATCGAGTACACGGGAACCCCGGCCATGGCCAGGGCGTCGAGGTCGCGGCGGGCGGTGCGCTCAGAAACCTCGAGCTCTCGGGCAACCTCTGCTGCCGTCACCTGCTCGCGCTGTTGCAGCAGGAGCAGGATGGCCACTAGCCGGTCGGTTCGCACCCCAACAACACTTTCACAGTAAACCGGTCACAACCTGACCGGTTTACGTCGCATAGTGGCGAGATGACTTCACCGACCAGCCCCACCATCCACGACCACATAGATCCACGGCCAATTCTCGACCGTGCGATCGCCACAGGCGGGTCCGTCATCGCACGCGTCCGGCCCGACCAGCTCACTGCCCCAACGCCGTGCTCCGAGATGGATGTGCGCTCCATGCTCGGGCACCTTGTCGGCGTGCTCGGCCGTATCG
>JAAETH010000353.1 GCA_024228575.1 Actinomycetes bacterium | reverse complement strand
TCGCGATGGTGAGGATCAATCAACGACTCCGGACGGCGTCGTACTCGACGACGTATTGGTCATAAGCACTGGCGACCAGATCGTGGCCGATGGTGTGATCATCACCGACGGAGGTATTGAGCTCGACGAGTCTCTGCTGACCGGCGAATCGGACCCGGTCCGGCTACTTCACCCTCGGCGGCATGGCCATCCTCTGGACCGTCACGCTCCGTTTCGCGCTCCAACATGGCACCGTCGAGAAACATCTCATCCCATCCGACAAGACGTGATGCTCAAACACCTTCGGAGGGACTGTGCTTCGGCCGTGGGCGGCCGGAGCAAACCACGCCAGCATCTGACCGCCCCAGGCCAGTAGTGACAACACCACGACGACGATGCCCCAGATCACATTCATTGCGCCCAGCCCGCCATGTCAGTCGAGGAGTCGGATGAAGCAATAGATGGCCGCGGCAATGCCGAAGACCGGCCACATCCCCCAGGTGAGGACCCAGTAGCCGAAGCTGTTGCGTCGAATACCGAGGTCGCGGTCCCAGAAGTAGAAGAAGACAGCGGTGTACCAGAACGGCACCGACGCGAGGAGCCCGAGGAGGAATCCCCATCGGTCACCTCGGAGCATGCCGATACTGGCACCGACCTGCAATGGCACCAACAGGAGTGGGTCCGCCCACGCCGTGGCTCGATTGAAGGCAAAGTAGGCCGC
>JAAETH010000352.1 GCA_024228575.1 Actinomycetes bacterium | reverse complement strand
GGTGTTGGCGGTAAGGGACACCTCCGACCACCCCGATGAGGGGCCGGGCTCCGAGGCCGACCCAACGGGCCGACAGGCCGGCGACCTTCTGATCGCCACCGACACGGTCCTTGTGGACAGCCGAACACGCCGCGAATGGGCTTTGCGCCTGCGTGGCATCCCAAGGAGATAACCCCTCATGACCGACCAGGATCGAACCACCGATCTGACGCTTGACGAGATCCAGACCCGCCGCGCAGAAATCCGCGACGAACTGCTCCCCCTCGCCGAAGCCGAAACCCTCGACACCGACCAGACCACCCAATTCCGGTCGCTCTCCGAAGAGTGGGGACTGCTCGACACCGCCGAAACGGCAGCGCTCGCAGCCCGCGCCGACATCCAAGAACGCCAAGCCGCGCAGGCCGCAGCGCTCAACGACTGGAAGCCACGCCCCGGCAACATCTCGTCGCCGACCGACGGTTTCGTCGCACCCACAGGTGTCGCCCAAACCTCGACGTCAGACCCGTGGGACCGTGACGTACTCCAGCGCACC
>JAAETH010000351.1 GCA_024228575.1 Actinomycetes bacterium | reverse complement strand
TCGGTACTGCTCCACTCCAAGCTCTCCGAGAGTGCTGGAATACTGCCGTTGTTGCCGTTGTCGGCTACAACACCCTGATGCCCATTGTGTTCGGTCTGTTGGCGTCGCTCGGTATCGGTGCCGGCGACTACTTCGGTCGCTACTGCACCCGGCGGGCCAACGCCACAACGACCGTTCTCACTGCCCTGGTCGGTGGGCTGGTGGCCGTCACCCTATTAACCGTTGTGGTTCCCAGCGAGCGCATCAGTCGTGATCTCTGGTTCGGAGCCGGTTCGGGTCTCACTATCGGCTTCGCCCTCATGTTCATGTACCAGGGAATGGCCATCTCGTCGACCGCCATCGTCTCCCCCGTTGTGGCCTTCTTCGTGGCCTTCGTCCCCTTGGTCTGGGACCTGACGACAGGGGGCTCGCTGCCGGCCAGCGTCGGCGTCGGAGTCGGGTTGGCTGTGGTCGGAATCGTGGTCACCACCGTATCCCCCGACCTCGGGGGCAGGATCGGGCCAGGCCTGGCCTTCGCCGTTGCCTCAGGGGTGCTGTTCGGAATCGGTATGACGGTTGTCGGCGAGACT
>JAAETH010000350.1 GCA_024228575.1 Actinomycetes bacterium | reverse complement strand
TCGACACAGCACCAGTCGAAACAGCGTCCATTGCGGGCAGGCTGCTGAGTGCTCTCGGAGGTGAACCGACCGGTGCGGCGACCGCCGCCGTCGACACGACACTGATCCTGCTGGCCGACCACGAGCTCGCCGCTTCGACGATGGCCGCCCGCACGGCAGCGGCATTTCGGTCCGATCCTCACGCCGTGGTCGCAGCGGGGTTGGGTGCTCTCGCCGGGGTGTGGCACGGCGGGGCCAGCGGCGCCGTCGAGACCATGTTGGCCGACATCGTCGGAACCGGGTCGGTAGAGCGGGCGCTCAGCAAACGTATTCGCGACGGTCAACCGATCCCCGGCCTTGGCCAGCACCTGTACCCCGACGGCGACCCCCGTACATCGACGCTGCTGGCGACCGCCAGGAGGGCAGCCCCGAACAGTCCCGTCCACGCCGCCGTCGACGAGCTGTTGATCGTGTGCGACGAGAGGGGGTATCCCCCACCGAACTGCGACCTCGGTGTCGCAACCCTGTCGAACGCCCTTGGGCTCGCGGTGGGTTCTGGCGAGGTGATGTTTGCCGTGTCACGCATGGCGGGGTGGATAGCTCACGCCATGGAAGAGTACGAAAGCCCCAGCTCGCTGCGCCCCAGGGCCGTGTATGTCGGACCTCGCCAGAGCGAAACAGCGTGACCCAGCTCGCGAGTCAGACTCGCTTCGAGAAGTAGACGCGCTCGTAGCCCTCCTCGCTGGCTCGATGGGTCTCGACGAAGCCACGCCGTGGGTAGTAGTCGAGGTTCTCGGTCATGGCGACGTTCGTATAGAGCCTGATCTCGTCGAACCCCAGCTCGGCGGCGGTTTGCTCGGCCTGCCCCAGGAGCGCCGCGCCGACACCGCTCCCCTGGCGTTCTGGATCGACGGCGACGTTGTCGACATAGAGGTGATCGTCACGCGCCCACATCACGATCGCGCCGGCGACGTCGTCGTTCACCAGCGCCACCCACGCCTGCCGGTCGGCGACGCGTTGTTGGTAGTCCGCCAGCATCGGCGCCGGCTGCTTCCCCATCCGGGTTGCGTAGAGCGAGTAGGCAGCTCTGACACACGATGTGATCGCGTCGATATCGTCGGCGGTTGCGGAGCGAATGGTCAGATCCACACTCGCGACGCTACTGGTCACGTTCGTCTCCATTCGGACCCACTGGAGTCACCGAGGAGGATCTCATGCGTCGAACCCTGGCGGACTATGTTCGCGGACACAGCACCACCGCTCGAAAGGCACCTCATGTCGACGATCGATCCGAAACTCCTGGACCAGATCCACTATCGGTGTATCGGGCCCACGCGGGGAGGTCGAGTGGTCGCTATCGCCGCCGATCCGGTCAAACCCGCGACCTTCTACTTCGGAGCCTGCGCTGGTGGCGTCTGGAAATCGGAGGACGCAGGCCAGTATTGGGAGAACATCTCAGACGGCCAGTTCGCCAGCAGCTCGGTCGGAGCCCTGCGCGTTGCACCCTCCGACGGCAACATCATCTACGCGGGAATGGGTGAGGCCACTATTCGCCTCGATGTCACCCACGGCGATGGCGTCTACAAATCGACCGATGCTGGCATGAACTGGCGCCACATCGGACTAGCCGACACCCGTCACATCGGCGAGGTCGTCGTCCATCCGAACGATCCCGACACGGTCTATGTCGCCGCGCTCGGTCACATGTCGAAGGACAATGCCGAGCGTGGCCTGTTCCGTTCGACCGACGGTGGAGCGACCTGGGACAACGTTTTGTATGTCGGCGACGACGCCGGCGCAGTCGACGTGGCCATCGACTCGAACAACCCCAGGGTGCTGCTGGCGTCGACATGGCAGACACGCCGCACCTTCTGGTCGATCGATAGCGGCGGTCCGGGCAGTGGTCTGTGGCGCAGCCTCGACGGTGGCGACACATGGCAAAACATCAGCACCAACCCCGGCCTGCCCGACGGAACGCTTGGCAAGATCGGTGTGACCATCTCGTCGGCACAATCGGGCCGGGCCTGGGCGATCATCGAAGCCGAAGGCCGCAAACGTGGCCTCTATCGCACCGACGACATGGGCGAGACCTGGGAGAAGGTGTCGTCAAAGCCCGAACTCGGGTGGCGACCCTGGTACTACATGCACGTCGAGGCACATCCAACCGATGCCGACACCGTGTTCATCTTGAACATGCAGGCGTGGAAGTCGATCGACGGGGGCAAGAACTTCGACGAGTTCCCCACACCCCACGGCGACAACCACGCGCTCTGGATCGATCCGACGAACCCCGACCGCATGATCGGCGCCGACGATGGTGGTGCCTGGGTGTCCCAGAACGCCGGTAACTCGTGGTCGACCATCTACAACCAGCTGACGGCGCAGTTCTACCACATCGATGTCGACGATCAGTTCCCCTACAACGTCTACGGATCGCAGCAGGACAACTCCAGCATCGCGGTGCCGAGCCGGACCGGGGTGGGCGCCATCAACTGGGCCGACTGCTGGCCGCCAGGCACAGCCGAGAGCGGCTACGTGGCCGTCAAACCAGACGATCCGAACATCGTCTATGTCGGCGCGATCGGCAGTTCTCCCGGCGGCGGCGACTCACTCCAGCGCTACGACCACGTCAGCAAACAGATCCAGTTGGTCAGTGTGTGGCCAGAGGCGTACCACGACGGCAACACCGCCGAGGTCCGTTTCCAGTGGACCTACCCCATCATGTTCTCGCCCCAAGACCCCAACACGCTCTACGCATGCGGCAACAAGGTGTTCCGCTCGACCGACGAAGGTCTCAGCTGGGACGCCATCAGCCCCGACCTCACCTACGCCGACCCCGACACCATGGGTGTGTCGGGCCCACTCACCATGGAGACGGCCGGCGCAGAGATGTACGCCACGATCTTCAGTTTCATGCCGTCGGCGCACCGGCCGGGTGTGTTGATGGCGGGTTCCGACGACGGCCTCGTCCACGTCTCGATGGACGACGGGGCCACGTGGCAGGATGTCACCCCCAGCGGCTTGCCCAAGTTCTCGCAGGTCACGTCGGTCACCGAATCGCCCCACACCGAAGGCACGGTCTACATGACCGTCGCCCGCCACAAGATGGGCGACTACGCCCCCTACGTGTTCAAGACCACCGACTTCGGTCAGTCGTGGACGGCGATCACCGACGGGCTTCCCGGCGACGACTTCTGCAGGATCATCCGAGAGGACCCCAACCGCCAGGGCCTTCTGTACGTCGGTACCGAGCTGGGCGTCTTCGTTTCATTCGACGACGGTGCGAACTGGCAGTCATTGCAGGCAGACCTGCCTGTCAGCCCGGTGTATGACCTGGTGGTCAAGGACACCGACCTCGTCGTGGCCACACACGGCCGTTCCATCTGGATCCTCGACGACCTCACCCAGCTGCACCAGATCTGTGACGACATGAACGGTGCCGACCGGTATCTGTTCGCTCCTCGCGACGCGGTGCGCAACCCGGGGCACCTGTTCGCCGAGTTCTGGGGTTCCGAAGGCGGCAAGAACTACCACGTCACCATCGGTCAGAACGCGACGTTCTACCTCGATGTCGCCGAGACCGGACACAAACGCAAGCGCGTCATCGACGCAGGTGAAGACCTCGAGCGGGGTGTCCGGGTGACCTACCACCTGGCCGACGATGCGACCGGCGAAGCGACACTGACCTTCCTCGACGCCAACGGCACCGAAATCCGGACCTTCAGCAGCGACATCCCCGAGAAGAAGGAGGACCGCGACGGCCTGTACATCACGGCCAAAGCCGGAATGAACGAGTTCCAGTGGCCCATGACGTGGCCGGACGGACCGAAGATGGTCGACACCAAGTTTCACGGCCGCCCCGGCGGACCGCTCGCCCTGCCCGGCACGTACTCGGTGCGCCTCGACGTGGGCGACTGGTCGCAGACCCAGTCGTTCAACCTCGTGAAGGACCCCCGCATCGACACATCCGACGAGGCGTTCGTCGCCCAGTTCGGTCTGTTGCGCGACATCCAGGACAAGCTGTCGTCGTCGGTCGAAGCGGTCAACGAGATCCGGGGGCTGCGCAAACAGCTCGATGCGTGGAGCGAGCGGCTGGGCGACGACGCCGCCGACGTGGTCGAGTTGGCCACTTCGGTGAAGGAGCAGCTGGACACGGTGGAGGGCGAGCTGGTGCAGGCCGAACTCACGTCGCCTGGCGACAGCCTGAACTACCGCGAGATGTTGTTCGAGAAGTTGTCGGGGTTGACGCCGGTGGTGGCCAGCGCCGACCGCCCACCGACGCGTCAGTCCTTCCAGGTGTTCGAGAAGTTGTCGGGTCAGATCGACGAGCAACTCGCTGCACTGGCCGCGGTTCGCGACACAGACCTGGCCGAACTCAACCGACAGCTGCGCGACCTCGGGGTCGACATCGTTGGCATTTGATCGGCACAACCTTCCGATGGAAGGTGTTCGAT
>JAAETH010000349.1 GCA_024228575.1 Actinomycetes bacterium | reverse complement strand
TGTAACGGTTCGCGGCGCACGATGAGGCGGGTCCCCTCTGGCCAGGTCGACATGTCAGCGTGGGCTGTGACGTCGGCGACGGCTGCGCCTTTGCGAGGTCGGCCATCTTGGGTGAGTGCCGGGGTCCAGGCATCGTCGTCATAGGCGACTCTGCTGATCGCTGCGTGAACGTTGACGTTGCGGCGCGCCACGACACTGAAGGCGATGTTGCGGGCCCGGCACCGGTGCACAAACGTGGTGCACCCAGCCGAATCGGCCCGGACCCGCACCCGACGCACGGCAGTCTCGCCAGGATCGTCTTTGCGATGCCCCACAGCGATCGCCTCTGGGAGGCTGGCGATGGCCTGATCCAACACTTCGACATGATCGGCGATGTTGTTCGCCGTAGCGTTACCTGGCCGCAGTTTCACTGCCAACGTCTCACCGGTCGCGTCGGCTGTGCAATACAGGGGATGGAACCCGAACCCTCGCTTGTAGTTGGGTGCAGTGCCTTCCTTGTTCTCCGAATGAATCTCATGTAGCGAAGCGTCGATATCGAGCACGACCTCACCGGCCCCGGTGACCGACGATCGTTCCCACACCCCAGCGCGTATCTTGCCCATCGCTGCCCACAGCCGTTCACGCGTTGGTGTGTCAAGGTCGTCGTTGAAGGTTCGCCACAGTGTCGAGTCCGACGGCACCGACCCGAACAGGCCCGCCTGGGCTCGCAACGTCTCGATGTCGGTGCACGCCTCACCACCACCAGCGAACATCAACATGGCCTGGACCAGCACCTTGCCCCTGTCATGAACAGGTAGCCGTTCACCCGACCAGCCCACCGCCTCCGACAGGCAATCACCCAGACCGAGACGGTCTCCAAAGCGTCCTAAAGCATGCAACCCGACATGAGCGACAACTCCGTCGCCGCCGGGTTCCACCACGACTGGAACTGTGCAACTACTCTTCACC
This sequence comes from Actinomycetes bacterium, assembly GCA_024228575.1. Lineage (GTDB taxonomy): Bacteria > Actinomycetota > Acidimicrobiia > Acidimicrobiales > Poriferisodalaceae > JAAETH01. Next base: position 12,603 of record JAAETH010000349.1, on the reverse strand, counting down.
TCGTAGGTGCCCTCCTGATCGGGACTCTTGACGCCTCACAACGTCACAATCCCAGCCCAGGCGGGCACTTACGCGGATACGCCCAAATCAGCCAACCCAGCCACGTGAAGAATCGGGGCTAGGGCCTCGTATCGCAAGAGACCGACTCGGCTGACTCGGTCTCGCCGATACCGGGCACACACCTTCAGCACCAAGGAGTGCCATGCCTCACGGCGACATCACTTACACATGGCGCGAGCCATTCACCAACACCGAAATCCACGCGCTGCATGCCGCGGCGTTCGATACCCGCCTATTCGACGAGTCTGAATGGGACTGGGTTGCACAAACTGACCGATACAGCCTGGGCTGGGTCATAGCTCGCAAGGACGGCCGTTTCGTCGGCTTCGTCAACGTCTTATGGGACGGGCTCGTGCACGCATTCATCGAAGACGTCATGGTCGACACCAACCTACGCAACCGTGGGATCGGCGTCGCTCTCGTACACGCCGCCAGGGACAGTGCCCGCGCAGCTGGATGCGAGTTTCTCCATGTCGGCTTCCACGACACCCTCGCGCCGTTCTACATCGATGCATGTGGCTTCGCCCCAACGTCGGGCGGGCTCATGGAACTGAGCTGAACGAACGCCGGGTGGATGGCAAAGACAACGCCATCCGCCCGGCCTTGCTGGTCAGTTGTGGAGGCATTTGCTCCGCATAGTCATGGTTACCAACAAACCGCTCGCTCATTGGCTGCTGACGCTTGCGTGCAAGTATTCGCCATGGCGCTACTCGAAGACGAACTACCCACGAGCGGTGTGGTCGTCGAGATCGGGTACGGTCCGGTGACTGATCTCCCTCGGCTATTGTCCGGCCTGGGAACGGCCCAAGCAGTCGGAATCGACATCGACCAGCAAGCCCTACGGGACGCTCCAACACCCGGACTCAATAGAGTGTGTGCCGACGGGTCCCGCCTGCCATTTCGTTCGAGGTCGTTGTCGGCCATCCTCATGAGAGCAGTACTCCACCACATCGTCGACATCGACACCTGCCTCGCCGATTGCACCGCATCCCTCAAGGCCGGCGGCCGACTCATCATCGAAGACGGCGTAGCGCTGGAGCCCGATGACGCCGCACGAATGAACGACGAGTTACGAGGGCGCTGTTGCTTTGATGGATGAGGAGGAGTGAATGGCCGGCTGGACCTGTTGCTTCGGCTCAGATCGCCTCGGCGGGTTCGTCGAAAGCGGCCGGTACTCGGAGCTGACAGGTTGGGGCTTCGGCTCCGAGTTCGTAGTGGCCCCGGCGGGTTCTGGATGAACGCGTGACCGTAGATCACGGTCGATGCTGAGCGGTGGGTCTTGAGGCCGCGCATCGGTCTGAGTCTCGCTTTGAGTCGACCATGGTCGCACTCGGCGCGGTTGTTGGCGTAGCGCTCGGTGTTGTGGAACGCGTCTGGGAGCAGCTCCTCGATCGCGGTCTCCAATGCCTGGGCCAGATCAGTGACCACCTGGTCGGGCTCGCCATGAGCGGCCAGCGCGACGCTGAAGAACCTGCGAGCCGCTGCAATGTCACGGCGCGGCGAGACGAACACGTCGATGACCTGGCCATACTGATCGACTGCTCGGTACACATAGCGCCACCTACCGGCGACTTTCACATAGGTCTCATCGACAAACCAGCGCCCACCAACCGCGTGTCGACACGGCCGCGCCGCGTCGATCAGCATCGGCGTGAACCGCTGCACCCAGCGGTAGATGGTGACGTGATCGACGTCGATACCGCGCTCAGCCAGGAGTTCTTCCACGTCGCGGTACGACAGTCCGTATTGCAGGTACCAACGCACTGCCAACAAGATGACCTCAGGCGGGAACCGGTAGCCAGCGAACGCGGAACGCTCAAACGCTGCAGACACACGATGGTGACGAATCATCTCGACACTCTCGCCGCCGCTCACCCGTTCAGCCAATGCAACAGCGTGTCCCGCTCGGAAACTCCGTCGTCCCAGGTCATGCGGCGTTTTCGTGTTCGTGTATGACGCCATCGCAGCGGTTGTTTCGTAGCACTGTGATGGTGGCTGGCGGTGGGTCCGGCGGGTCTGTGACTGGTGTTGGCGGTCGTTGCTCGAGTGATTGGTGTGGGCGGTGCTGGTTGTGGTGGTCGATGTAGTCGCGGACCAGTCGTTCGAGTTGATGCTGGTTCCAGATGATGGTTCGGTCGAGGAGTTCGCGGCGGATGGATCCGATCCATCGTTCGGCGAAGGTGTTCGCGACGGGGACCCTCACTGGGGTTTTGAGGATCTTGATGCCTTCGGTTCCGAATATCTCGTCGAACGCATCGACGAACTGACTGCCCCGGTCTCGGACAAGGGCACGAGCGCCGTGGAGACGGTCGGCGTGGACGATGATTACGTTGCGTGCAGCTTGGGTGGTCCAGGCGCCGGTCGGGTTGGCAGTGATGCCGGCGAAGGTCACCTCACGGGTTTGCACGTGGATGAAGAACAGGACGTAGTAGCGGCGCAAGGTGGCGGTGTCGACGGTGAAGAAGTCACACGCGACGGCTGCTTGGGATTTGAGGAACTCGGTCCATGTGACGTCGGAGCGGTTGGGGGATGGGTCGATGTCGTTGTCGGTGAGAATCTGCCAGACCGTGGAGTGTGCGAGCTTGTGTCCGAGTCGGGTGAGTTCGCCTTGGATGCGGCGGTGTCCCCAGGTTGGGTTCTCGGTCGCGAGACGCACGATCAGCTGACGCAGCTCGGCAGAGACTGGTGGTCGGCCGGTCCGTCTGATTGGTGGCTGGGTCCAGTGCTTGGCTATTCGTTTGCGGTGCCAGCGAAGCAGCGCGTCGGGTGTGCCGATCCAGCCGTGGCGCAGCGCTTTGGGCAAGGCTGCGGCGCTAGCGCCGAGTAGGGTCCGGTCGTCATCGTTGAGCGAGGGCCGGCCGACCTGTCGGCGCAGCACTGCGTTCTCGTGGCGAAGGACGATGATTTGGAGGTCCTTCCAGCGGCCGGAGCGCACGGCGACACGCGCAAGTTGGGCGCGGAAGCGGTAGAGCAGGCGGGACATGAGAGACCAGGATGGCGGGCAAACCCGCTGGTCAGGCCACATGCGCGCCTTTTCGAGCGGGACCGGCTACTGTGCCGTGGTCCAAGTGGCAACGTCGTCTGTCGGACCGTGGACCACTATGGCGTATGAGTGCAACTTGAACTGGAAGTACTTCACCGCATGGACTTCATCGTACGATGAAATCCGCCTGTGCAAGTCTGGCGGCGGTGGCTGCACTGGTGCCTATTGGAACTACTCGGCCTAGTTCGTGAAGGCCTATCACTGCTTGGCTGTGGCCCTGTTCCTAGGTGCACTGACGTCGTGCTCACAAGCGTCCCTCAACTCGAGTGGACCGAGTTCGCCAAGCTCAACGACGCTAGCAACCCCCCTCAGCCAGGCTCCGGGCACCGTCGGCGACAGGTCGGCGGTGCCCGGAGCCGATGCAGCTGAGCTCGGGTCAATAGAGGTCAATCGCGATGGTCTCGAGCATCCTCAGGATCAGGACCCGCTGAGCGCGCTGCTCGGCGTGCCACTGAGTTGGGACGAAGTTGATGAACTGCAGGCCGAAGTGCTGCGTCTTCGCGAGGACTTCGTCGTTGGCTGCATGGCTGAGCAAGGCCACGAGTACATTCCCGACATACGCCACAACCTGGCCAACGTTGATGCCGCGGATCTCGGCGAGACCCGTTTCTATGGGGTCACGGACAACGTGGAGCTCATACTCTCGGAGCCCGCCGGTGAATGGGAGAGCCCAAACCTTGCGGTCCTGGAGGGTCTGAGCCCAGAGGGGCAGGAGGCTTGGTCAGAGGCATTCGGCCGACAAGACAGCGGTTGTCAGGGCGCGTCGTTTGAGACCCATCCCGATGTCGGCGCGATCCCAGCCGCTCTTGGCGAGGAAATCCTCGCGTTGGAAGAGAAGATCGAATTCGACCACGCGGTCGTGTCTGCTTGGGCGGTCTGGGCCAACTGTATGAAGCAGAACGGGTTCGAGTCGACGAACAGGAATGAGCTTGTTCGGCACCTCGAGGATTATGGCTTCGAGATTGCTCTCGCGGGAGAGGCGACCGATCAGCTTCTGGAGGCGGAAGCAGTGGCGTTCGCTGCTGACTCGATGTGCTCCGAATCGTCGGCGGTGGATGAGGCAATAGCCACCGTGACGCACGATGTTCGATCAAGATACGTCGAGGCGAACGCTGATCGCATAGCGTTGCTGCTCGATGAACACCGAAACGAGGGTGAGATTGGCCCGTAAATGACTGGATGAGCCGGTCGTTTGATCGGCGAACAACCATCGCGTTTCGACCGGGTCCACGCCGTCTACCTGGAGCAAGCTTCGCTGGGCCGCGCCCCATGGTGCCGCATTCCCCACCCAACGCGCGGCTCGTTCGTGCGATCCCGACTCGGGCGGCCGTTCGCGGTCCGGGGTGAAGAGCTCTTGTAAGCCCGGACGTCGCCGAATTGCCGGGCATGCAAATCAACGGTGTGCGGTCAACGGCGCTGTTGCGTTGGTCGATAACCGTTCGCGCTGGACCGGCTCGGTGCCGGTCTTGATCAGATGGCGACGGCGAGTTCGTCGAAAGCTGCCGCGAGACGTAGACGCGCATGATCGACTTCGACCCCGAGTTCGTAGTGCCCGCGCCGCAGGTTCTGGACGAAGGCGTGACCACGAATCAGGGTCGAAGCGGTCCGATCTGTTCGCAGTCCGCGCATCGGTCTCAGTCTCGCCTTGAGGCGCCCGTGATCCCACTCGATCCGATTGTTCGCGTACTGCTCGGTGTCATGGATCGCTTCAGGGATCAGCTCGTCGACGACGCGAAGCAAGGGCGCAGCCAAATCGGTGGTGACCTCAGCGGGTCGACGGTGGACAGCGAGTGCCGATTCGAAGAACTTGCGGGCCGCGGCGATGTTGCGTCGCTTGGAGACGTATACGTCGATGACCTGACCGTGCTGATCAACAGCTCGGTACACGTAGCGCCAGACACCGGCGACCTTGACATAGGTCTCGTCCGCGAACCAGCGATCACCGACACTGTGCCGGCAGGGCCGGGCGGCGTCGATGAGCAGGGGCGTGAAGCGCTGCACCCATCGGTACACCGTGACGTGATCGACCAAGACACCACGTTCAGCGAGGAGCTCCTCGACGTCGCGGTACGACAGCCCGTAGCGCAGATACCAGCGAACAGCCAGCAAGATCACCTCGGGCGGGAACCGGTATCCGGCGAAGGCAGCAGATTCAGAACGACCGTGGCGACTCACCAGAACATGCTCGCCGCGCCCCACCCTATCCGTCAACGCAACAGTGCCCTTTTCTCGGCGAGTTCTCCAGCTCGAGTCGATGCGACATCCCAGTCAACCGGTTCGCCCGCAGATACAAGCGCAAGCGAAACAAGATCGAACGCCTCGTGGAGGTCGCTAGTCCGGACCACATTCACTGCTTCCCCAGCCGCGTCATTGACGCGACGAACAGCATTTGTCGACTCAAATCCCGGGGCCACTTGGTCTGATATTCATATGACACGTATAGTACCATGAGAGGTGCCACCAGCCGATGCTTAGACTCCTAATAGAACCAGAACGGGCGATGGAGCGATCGGCGTATCGGACGCGTCAGGTGTTGCGTGAAGCACTCTTGCATGAGATTGACAGCGTCAACCATAGGGTCTCGACATTGGAAGTTGGTCGAAGTCACGACCTTGCACTCGACACCGTTGCGCAGCACATGCGTACGGTGTTCATGCCCGCCCACCGGGACCTCCTTGCCGTCGTGACCAGTATGGCAGACGGCGAGAACTCAGACTCAGATCTAGAGCTGCATGAACGAATTAGGAGCCATCCACTCACGGTACCACAGTCCTTAGTTGACATGTGGACTGCACACCACCAGGCTCGATACATAGCCCTCGCTGGGGCACGTGGTGCAGGTAAGACAACCGTTTCTCAGGCTTTTACCTACCTCGTCAACGGACATTTGCCGTCTACTCCGCCGCTAGTTCATCCATTGGAAAAGTATCCAATACTAGCCCCCGACCGGGTGTACTACATCAATCTTGTGGAACATGAGGATGCGTTGAAGGCTGCTAGGGGCATGAACTTGAGCCATCCCATATGTGATCAACTGGTCGACGCGGTGTTCGATGAACTTACAGCACCGACGCTAGCGACCGGAAGTACAAAACTGAGGGACTGCGTCGATCTGTTCGAGAAGGACTGGCATGGCCATGTGTTAGTGAGCAATGCCACCATCGAGCTCATGACCTTCCGGCGTACTCTCAGGCGTAGCCTGGGAGCCGTGGATCAGGCCGCGCCCGGCGCCCGGCGCGAGTACTACGACTCCGAGCCCGAGGCAACCGAGGCAGCGCTTGCCTCCTTCGATTTTGTGCATGGAGACCAGAGGCTTGGAGTTCTTCTCTCCTTTTTGAGCACGTTCGGGCACCGCCCAGTGTTCATAATTGACAACTCGGATCGGTACTCGGCCTCGTTGCAGGCGAGGCTGGATGAGGAAATCCTGAGGAAGACGACCTCGCATCGCAATTCAGCATTCATTCTTCCTGTGCGCAGTGCAAACTTTGATGAGCTGACGTCAGCACATCACGAACGTCCCCGGACACCGATATGGGTTCACGGCGAGCGGATCGCCGCGCCTGTGCTCTCCTCGTCTGGAGCTGCCACTGGCTCCCAGCCGAGTGAGACGGAGTCGCCGTCGCTTCTTGGGGATGTCGCAGCTGCAGGCGTGTCGACCGACGCGAGGGTCCGCATGTACGGCGAGATAGCTTCGCGTCGCGTGGATTCGCTGCGGCTAGCGATTGACCGGGTACCGGACCTCGTCGAATACCGCGAACAGCATCTCGATCGTGAGTGCAATCTTGCTGGCTTTGGCGGAGTGAGTGACTTTCTGCAGAAACTCGACAGTGCATTCTCGGCACCCGATACCGAGTTCGGCAACGCACTCCATCGGATCGCGTCGATGGTCCTTCGTTGGCACAACTATTCGGTTCGTGGCTCACTTGCCCAGCTCGCAGATCTGGTGGCCGCATGTCTGCATGGTCGGGACAGGTTCTTTCCTCGACCCAAGGGCGCACTTGTCGGCGATGAGGTTGACCCGAGGGACTTCAAATCTTTGGTCTACCGTCAGATGATCTTCGGTGAGTCAAGCGGTGGCGAAGTCGGTTTTCAGCTCCTGCATGCGTTCGCGGGTGTGAATGTCCGAGGGTCCCGATTGCGATTCATTCCACTTCGGCTGATGCAGTTGTTGTCGTGTCGTGGTGGTTCCATGACCTGGGGAGATCTGAAGAATTGGTTTGGGCAGGAAGGTGTTCGTGACGACCAGACCTTTTCCGGGCTGGTCGATCTGACCAAGGGTCGAGGTTGGGAGAGTGAGGGATTCATCCGAGTCGAGGGGATTCGCGACTTTCAGAAGTGGCAAGCTCGACATGAACAGTCGAATCTTCGTACCTCACAGCGCGTGAGGCTCCGGAGCGCGGGACGTACGTTCATGTCTACGGTAGCGACCAGCGTTGAGTACTTGTTCTGGTCGGCCCTGGATGAGAACAGGGATGCCCTCGGAAGCGAGTTTGAGATCGTGGATGATGCTGATCGGATCCCGGAGTCGAGCATCACGTCTGACGCCTTCCGAGCGAAGGTCGCGCTCATGTATCTCGATAAGTGCCTGGCACCCGCGATGCGCGCCGAATATCGACGCCACATCTGTGGCGGGTCGCGGAAGACAGTGGGCCGGGACGCCCTCGTCGATCTGGCCCCTGCGGAGATGCGTGAGCACTACTACTTTCCACTTGTGGCGGCAAGGTCGATCAAGGCTTTCATCAACGATCTAGAGGACGCCATCACCGAGGTTCCGGCGATTGTTGCGATGGTCAATCGCGTCGTAGCCGACGCCGAGGAGTTCATACAAGAGATCGAATCCTCATGATCGATGACCCACACTGGCTTGAGTATGTCGGCGTGGTTGCAGCGAGTCTCGCAGCCGTCGGCAGTGTAGGCGCTTGGTACGTCATTGGTCGGCAACTTGCTGCGATCCGGGAGGCCGAACGGCGAGCGAAACTTGCGATGGTCGACGGCGTCGTGGTCTTGGCTGAGGAAGACGAGGTCCGGGTTAGGAACGACTCTTCGGTTGTGGTGCGGAGGGTACGTGTTGAGTGGCCTGAGGCAAGTCATCCGCGGCTGCGCGGGCAAGTGCTGGAGCTTCCCTTTCTTGGAGTGGGCGAGATGCAGGTTGTGCGACCGCTTGGCGACGCTTCGATGGACGACTTCAATCGGTCTGTCAAATGGAAGGTTTCGTTTCTGGCGATGGGCGAGGTGTGGCATTTGTCGAACGGGTCATCGGGACGAGACTGAGACGCGACAGAACCTCCGTCCAGCCGAATTGAGGGTGGATGAAGCCAAGGCGCGGGGCTTGCCCTGGCGCCGCGGCTCGACACAGCGGGTGTGTGGAACCCCATAGATCGACGACCTAGCGGTGCGTCGTCTAAATGTCGAGGCCAGGCTATGGTTCAGTTGGTCTGCCCCGGGGAATAGCTCGGGTCAGGTAGTTGAACCTCGTGCACGTGGACCATGAGGAGGTCATCGTGTCGAGGGAGGTCAGCGACCCTTCGGTGACGCCTCCTTCGCCGGTGACGGTGTCAGAGGACGGTCTGGGCCTGTCCCGCTCGGAAACTCCGTCGTCCCAGGTCATGCGGCGTTTTCGTATTCGTGTATGAGGCCATCGCAGCGGCTGGTTCGTAGCACTGTGACGGTTGCTGGCGGCGTGTGGGGTGGCTCTTGGGCTGGTTTCGGCGGTCGTTGTTCGAGCGATTGGTGGGGCCTGTGTTGGTTGTAGTGGTCGATGTATTCTCGGACCAGTCGTTCGAGTTGATGCTGGTTCCAGATGATGGTCCGGTCGAGGAGTTCTCGGCGGATGGATCCGATCCATCGCTCGGCGAAGGTGTTGGCAACTGGTACCTGGACGGGTGTGCGGAGGATCTTGAGGCCTTCGGTTCTGAAGATCTCGTCGAACGCGTCGATGAACTGGCTGCCCCGGTCACGGACCAGAGCACGGGCACCGTCGAGGCGGTCACTGTGGGCGAGGAACAGGTTGCGGGCTGCTTGGGTGGTCCAGGCTCCGGTCGGGTTCTCGGTGACACCGGCGAAGATGACCTCGCGGGTTTGCACCGAGATGAAGAACAGGACGTAGTAGCGGCGCAAGGTGGCGGTGTCGACGGTGAAGAAGTCGCACGCGACTGCGGCTTGGGACTTGAGGAACTCTGTCCATGTGACGTCGGATCGGTTGGGGGATGGGTCGATTCCGTTGTCGGTGAGAATCTGCCATACCGTGGAGTGTGCGATCTTGTGGCCGAGTTGGGCTAGTTCGCCTTGGATGCGGCGGTGTCCCCAGGTCGGGTTCTCGGTTGCGAGAAGCACGATCAGCTGACTCAGTTCGGCAGAGATTGGTGGTCGGCCGGTCCGTCGGGTTGGTGGTTGGGTCCAGTGGCGGGCGATGCGTTTGCGGTGCCAGCGAGGTAGCGTTTCGGGTGTGACCATCCAGCCCTCGCGGAGTCGGCGGGGGAGTGCTGCGGCGATCGCTGCGAGCAGGGTCCGGTCATCCTCGTTGAGCGAGGGCCGGCCGACCTGTCGGCGCAATACTGCGTTCTCGTGGCGAAGGACGATGATTTGGAGGTCCTTCCAGCGCCCAGAGCGTACGGCGACACGCGCAAGTTGGGTGAGGAAGCCGTAGAGCAGGCGGGACATGAGAGACCAGGATGGCGGGCAAAGCCGCTGGTCAAACCGCACGCGCGCCTTTTCGAGCGGGACAGGCTGATGACTGATGTCCTGATTCGCTCGCGGTTTGGCGGAGCCACATCGGAGCTTCTGTGGACTCCGCTATTCAGATGGAGGTGCACGAGGCGATTGACGCTGTCGCTGGCGAAGCTTTGTGTCGGTGCCAGTCTGGACGGTGAGGTTCCATGGTTCAGGCGGTGAGGAGTGCGGCGGGGATGACTGCGATTCTGTCGGGGCGGCGGTAGGCGTCTTTGCCGGTGGTGATGATGGCGGCGTCGAGGAGGTCATGGCCGATGGTGTCGGCGAGCCATCGTAGGTGTCGAGTGTCGTGGTCGTCGACTGTGGCGGAGAGTTTGATTTCGAGTGCGACGATTCGGCCGTCACCTCGTTCGATGATGAGGTCGATCTCGTGCTCGCCGGCTCGGGTGCGGAGGTGGTGGACGCGTGCTTCGTTGGCTTGGGCGTAGGTCCGTACCGAGAGCGTCACGAGAGATTCGAACAGTGCTCCGAGGAGAGTGCCGTCTCTGGGCATTGTCGGGCCGGCCGCGGTCCCGCTGACGAGGGCTTCGGTGTCGACACCCAGTAGTCGTGCAGCGAGGGCCGGGTCGGCGAGCTGGTGCACGGGCGATCTGGCGAGTCGTCGAAGGCGGTTGCGCGATGGCGTCCATGCGGTCACCTCTTCGATCATCCAGAGCTGTTCGAGGGTGGCTCGGTAGGGCATGGTGGTGGACTTCGCGGGCTTGTCGCTCTGGCCTGATGATGCCGCGTCTCTGATGGTTTCGAAGGAGGCGGTTGTTGAGGATGCGGCGGCGTAGGCGGTCATCCACCGGCGCAGGGCCCCCTGGTTTCGCACGTTGTGGCCGGCTTCGGTGAACTCGCGTTCGACGATGCGGTCGAGGTAGCCGTCGAGTTGGGCGCGAAGGAGCCGCCCTGAGAGTTCGCGAATGGCAGGGAATCCTGATCTGGTGATTTCGTCGGCGTAGGTCTCGAGGCTGACGGAGGTGTTTCCGGAAAGCGCTGGGCGGTCACCGCGCAGGAGATCTGCGAGGTGAACGGTCGGGGTCTCGATGCCGCGCTCGGCGAGTGACATGGGGCGCATGCGGACGGTGACGATGCGGCCCGCGCCGGAATGGGTTGGCGTCTCGGCGGGAGTGGCTGAGCCGGTGAGGATGAAACGTGCCGGGCTTGGGTCGGCGTCGACTGCTCTGCGTACGAGGTCCCACGCGATCGGAAGCCGCTGCCACTCATCGATGAGCACGGGCGGATCTCCTGAAGTCAAACGCTGCGGTGCAGCGCTGAACAGGTCATGCTGGCCAGGGTCGTCGAGGCGGTGTGTCGTCGAGGCGCGACGCTGCGCGGTTTCGGTCTTGCCGACGGCTTTCGGCCCCTCGAGCGACACAGCCGGCAGGCCGGTCAGCAGCTCATCGAGCTCGACATCGACGATCCGAGGTTGATAGTTCACACAAGAGACACTACCAAACGGACGGTTGCTGCACTACGTATTGGACGCTAGATGTCGAACGTTCCGGACGGCCATCCGCCATCGTCAGGCTGCAGCAGGCAGCGGCATCCAATCGCTCTCAGCCTGTGGAGTTGGGGTACGAGACGCCCCTCCGACTTGAACCTCACGTTGATCGACGCGTCGCGCGTCGGAGCGGAGAGATCAATGAATGGCCTGTCCCGCTCGGAAACTCCGTCGTCGCAGGTCATGTGCCATTTTCGTATTTGTGGATGAGTCCATCGCATCGGCTGGTTCGTGGCACGGTGATGGTGGCTGGTGGTGGGTGTAGTCGCGGACGAGGCGCTCGAGCTGTTGTTGGTTACAGATGATGGTTCTGGGCATCCCTTCGGGTTGCTTGAGGGGTTCTCGGCGGATGGATCCGATCCAGCGCTCAGCGAAGCTGTTCGCGACGGGAACCCGCACTGGGGTTTTGAGGATCTTGAAGCCTTCGGTTCTGAAGATCTCGTCGAACGATTCGATGAACTGGCTGCCTCGGTCTCGTACCAGTGCCCGTGCATCGTCGAGACGCTCGGCGTGGGCGATGAACAGGTTGCGGGCTGCCTGGGTGGTCCACGCTCCCGTCGGGTTCGCGGTGACGTCAGCGAGGATCACCTCGCGGGTTTGCACGTGGATGAAGAACGAGACGTAGTAGCGGCGCAAGGTGGCGGTGCCGACGGTGAACAAGTCGCACGCGACTGCGGCTTGGGATTTGAGGAACTCGGTCCAGGTCACATCGGAGCGGTTGGGGGATGGGTCGATGCCGTTGTCGGTGAGGATCTGCCAGACCGTCGAGTGTGCGAGTTTGTGTCCGAGTCGGGCGAGTTCGCCTTGGATGCGGCGGTGTCCCCAGGTCGGGTTCTCGGTTGCGAGTCGCACGATCAGTTGGCGCAGCTCGGCGTTGACTGGTGGTCGGCCGGTTCGTCGGGTTGGTGGCTGGGTCTAGTGCTGGGCTATTCGTTTGCGGTGCCACCGAAGTAGCGTTTCGGGTGTCACGATCCATCCCTGGCGTAGCGCTTTGGGCAAGGCTGCAGCGATAGCGCGCCCGCTTGAGCTGACCGCAAGGTCATGGACCCGCACGGAGCGATGGAGGCGAAAGCGCGAGACCTCAGCCAAAGCCCCGTCGAACACGCGGATTTCGCGTGGCCGGTCTTTCTTACCCGGCGGCCTGGTTGTCGCGTTCGAGCAGGGTGGCCATCAGATCGATGGTGCGCAGGTCATCCGGACGCGCATCGTGGACCATTTGCGCGTGCTTGAGCGCTCGCGCCAGTCCTTCCGGATCGCGTGCAAGGTAGTGGGCGAGGCCGAGGCG
>JAAETH010000348.1 GCA_024228575.1 Actinomycetes bacterium | reverse complement strand
CGTGTTGTAGCTTCCGGCGAGCAAGGGGTTCGCAATGGCGTTGGCGACCTTCACCACCTGCAGGCCGGCCGCTGAAGCACCAAGGTAGGCATACTCGCCCGCAACGCAGAGGCCGCGCACTGTGCCCAGCCCACCCAGGCTATGCGCGAGCGTCGGACTGCTCGGATCGCTCACATCGAGAACCTCGATGCTACCGGATCCAGTTCCCATATAGCAGTTGTCGCCATCCACTGCGACACTAAAGGCGAACCCCGACGTGTCGTAGCTGCCGGCGAACGCGGGGGCCGTGGGGTCACTGATGTCGATCACCTGAAGACCGCTCGTCCCGTAGGCCATGAAGACGTGGTCCCCCGCTACCGCGACGTCCATGGCATCGCCCGACGTATCGTAGTTACCGACAAGCGCGGGGCTCGTAGGATCGCTGATGTCGATGACCTGAAGACCCTGGGTTGCATCTGCCACGAAGGCGTGGTTTCCCGCTACCGCTACGCCATTGGCATTGCCCGACGTGTCGTAGCTGCCGGCGAGCGCGGGGTTCGTGGGATCACTGATGTCGATCACCAGAAGGCCGCTCGTCCCATTTGCCACGAAGACATGGTCCCCCGCTACCGCGACGCCAAGCGCAGAACCCGACGTGTTGTAGCTACCGGCGAGCGTGGGACTCGTCGGATCGCTGATGTCGATCACCTGAAGGCTGAAAAAGTCCGCGACGAAGGCGTGATCGCCCGCCACCGCGACGCCAAGCGCAGAACCCGACGTGTTGTAGGTTCCGGCGAGCGTGGGGTTGGTGGGCTCGCTGATGTCGATCACTTGAAGGCCACTGGAAGCGTCCGCAATGAAAGCGTAATCGCCGGCCACCACGACGTCGTTGCTCTGGCCGGGCGTGTCGTAGCTACCAGCAAGGAAGAGTTCGAAAGGGAATAGCCTGAGCTCACCATCGCCCGT
>JAAETH010000347.1 GCA_024228575.1 Actinomycetes bacterium | reverse complement strand
GAGATGACCGAGGCTGCGTTGGCGACGTTCTTGGAGACGGTTGAGCCGCATGTGAATGAGCGGCAGCGTCGGATCGTGTACGCGTCGATGGCCGAAGCACTCGGTCATGGTGGGCAGAGCCGGGTGGCCGAAGCCGGGTCGATGTCGACTTCGACGTTGTCCAAGGCTGTGCGCGAGGTGCGTGCTGGGATCGAGCCGTCGGATCGCCAGCGTAAGCCGGGTGGTGGTGATCGCCCGGCGATCGACAAACAACCGGGATTGTTGGAAGCGCTCGATGAACTCGTGGATCCCGAGACGCGTGGGTCGCCGATGTCGCCGTTGCGGTGGACACTCAAGTCGACCTATCAGCTCGCAGCGACGCTGACCGAGCGCGGGTTCAAGGTGTCCGCTGAGCTGGTCCGTCGCTTGTTGAAGCAGTTGGGCTATTCGTTGCAGGCCCCGTCGAAACAGATCGAAGGGTCCCAGCACCCAGATCGCAACGCCCAGTTCGAGTACCTCAACGGCGTGGTCGCCAACGCGCTCGCGAGCGACGCTCCGGTGATCTCGGTCGACACGAAGAAGAAGGAACTGATCGGCAACTACGCCAACGGCGGCACCGAATACCAGCCCGTCGGATCGCCGGTAGAGGTGAACGATCACGACTTTCCTGATCGGGCGTTGGGTGAGTTCTTCAAGGCCATCCCGTACGGCGTCTACGACGTCGCCAACAACCAGGGGTGGGTCAACGTCGGCGATTCGGCTGACACCGCCGAGTTCGCGGTCGAGTCGATCCGGCGCTGGTGGAACACGCTCGGCAAGGCCCGGTTCCCGGATGCGACGACACTCACGATCACTGCTGACGCGGGCGGCTCAAACGGATACCGACCACGAGCGTGGAAGAAGCACCTCGCCACACTTGCTGGCGAGACCGGTCTCGCGATCACCGTCTTGCACTACCCGCCCGGCACATCGAAGTGGAACAAGATCGAGCACCGACTGTTCTCGTTCATCTCCCAGAACTGGCGCGGCCGGCCCCTGACCGACATGGCCACCATCATCGAGCTGATCGCTGCGACCACCACCTCGACCGGGCTCACCGTCCAGGCCGTCTACGACAACGGCTGGTACGAAAAGGGCGTCAAGGTCACCGACACCGAACTCGCTGCACTCAACATCGAACCCCACGACTGGCACGGCGAGTGGAACTACACCATCACCGGCTGACCGCGCGATCTATCCCGCGGCAAGCCCTTAGCGAAATAATGCTTTCAACAATGGTCCTAGACTCAGGTAGACGGATCAGGTCGACAGCCTCCCGCGCAAGCCAAGAACAGGGCTAGGCTCCGACCACTCTGAGCAGCCGTAGGCCTATCCGCAGTTCTGGTCGTGTCACCGAAACGTGAACCTGTCCACACCCGCCTGAGAGATCACGAGCTGCTGGATCTGCTCGGT
>JAAETH010000346.1 GCA_024228575.1 Actinomycetes bacterium | reverse complement strand
TGTTGGCTCTCACGAGGAAGGGACCCCAGTTTCCCACGAGGATTCCCCCCGTGGTTCGGCACCTCGCGTGACCGCGGTTTAGGTTGGCTCAGTTCTTCGCTTTCTGTCCAGGGCGAGTCGCGCGTTTGAGTTTGGGCTTCTGGCGGGCCCGGTAGGACTCACCTTCGAGGACCAGGTCGAAGGCGTTACTCGTGAAACGGTCGATGGCCGCCTGGGCTCGGACGGGGTCGGCGAAGGTGGCGAGCCACTCATCCGGACCGCGGTTGGAGGTGATGACGATCGAGCCAGCACGGTGACGCTCGGTCATGATCTCGTAGGCGTCACGGCTGTCGGAGCGCTCCATGGCGTCCAGGCCGAAGTCGTCGATGATGAGGAGGTCGACGGCGAGGAGCTTACGGAGCTCGGCTTCGTAGGTGTTGTCGAGCCGGGCGTGACGCAGGGCCTTGAGTAGCTTGTCGGCCCGAGATGCGATCACCGAGTACTTCCGCCGGCATGCGGCGAGACCAAGGGCATGGGCGAGAAAAGTCTTGCCTACGCCGACGGGTCCGACGATGAGGACGTGGTTGTGGGACTCGATGAAGCGAAGCGAGGCCAGTTCGTTGAGAAGCTCGTGGTCGTACTGGACCTTGGAGGTCGAATCCCAGTTCTCGAGTTGCATCGTCGGATCGAGATGGGCCCTCTGCGCGCGCAGGGTGACCGCGTTGGACTCACGCCGTTCGACTTCGTCGCCGAGCAGCATGAGCAGGAAGTCCTGATGTGGCAGCTTCTGCTGCCGTGCCAGAGCCAGCCGTTCAGGCAGCGTGTCGAGCAGACGGCCGAGCTTGAGCCGCTTCAGCGCGCCCTTGAGGTCGGGTTGGATTACGTCGTTCATTCTCTCTCCTGTTCGTCGTTGTTGGGGTTGGTGGAAATGCCGGGGAGCGCGTACTGCTCGGCCGGCCGCATGTAACGGGTCATGTGGATGACGTTGCTTTCGGGGCGAGTCGGCTCCGGCGTCGGTGCGGCGACCTCGATGATCTTCCGTAGCCGCTTGACGCTGATCAGGTCGGCGGCCAGGGCGACGCGACACGCTTCCTCGACTCGTGCGTCTCCGAAACGGCGGGCCAGCCCGAGCAACGCGTAGACCTGGCGCATCCGCGTCCATGGGAGCGGCCCGTCCAGCAGTCGAGCGGCGTAGGCCCCGATGAAGTCGCCGGCCTTGGTTGCCTGGCGCTGGAGGAAGTCCACATCGCGCGTGGCGTAGGCCTGCTTCTCTTGTGGGAAGTCACTTACGTCTGTGGCGCGGCCGCCCTTGGGCTGGCGAGCATGCGTCTTGACCAGCTCTCCGCGGTCGTAGAAACGTACGAGCTTGCTGTCGGCGCGAGCTCGCAAGCGTCGCCCGATGAAGCGAGTCGGCAGCGAGTACAGGGCACAGGCGACCTGGGCGAAGTGGTCGCGCGCGACCTTCGGGTCGCACCAGATCGGGATGTCGTAAGCCTCAGTGGGCTCTGGAAGCAGTTGCGGCATCTCGACCGCCTCGAAGTGCTCCTTCGGCATGCGGCTCGTGGTCGAGTGCCGTCGCATCCCGTACTCCCGCTCGCACCACACCACCGCCCGCGCTTTCGCATCCTCGATGGAGTCGAGTTGTTCGCCTCCGAAGCAGTCGTCGCGGACGTCGCGGACGCCTCGCTCGACACGAGCCTTGTCCGTCGGCTTCCGCACACGCGCGGTGTCGATGTGAAATCCGCGAGCCTGCGCGTACTCCAGGAAACCTTCGATGAGCTTCGGCTCGAGCGGGTCTGCCTTCTCGACGATCGCCTTCGTGTTGTCGACGATCGCCACCTTGAACACGCCGCCGTAGAAAGCCCATGCTGCCTCGAAGGCCTCGATCGCGTCGTCGGTCCGCTCTCGGAGGCACGGGAAGACGAAACGGTATCTCGAAACGCTCGGCGTGAAGACAAACGCCCGGAACTTCCGGCGCCGGCCCGATGCATCGGGAGTCGTGAAAGTCATCCAGCCGGTGTCGACCTGGATCTCCTCACCCGGTGCACCGTCAGCCAGCGGCACGGTCGCCGGCCTCCGGCAGAATCCGAGCTCGTTGGTCGCAAACCGGTGGAGCGTCGAGTACGGGACGTCCACGCCCTGCCGTACGAGCAGCCGCTGGATCTTGGAAAGCCGGACGCCTTTGGCGAGCTTGCCCTCGATGAATTCGCGTTTGTCGACACACGCACGCCAACTCTCGCCCGGAGTCCGGTCGGGCGGGGTCTTCAGCTCGACCACCACCCCCGAGACTCGCTCGTCGGTCAGCGCCTCGACGCCGTCATCGACCCGGATTCCCTGGCGCTCGGCCTCGGCGATGTACCGCCGCACGGTCTTCGGGTCGATCCCGAGCTGCGCCGCGATTCTCTTCTTGGGAGCACCGGCCAGCCACTGCCGGAGAGCCTCTTTGATTTCGATCATTGTGACCTCTCGGTACGCCATGCCGCCCGGAGTACCCGGGGCCAGACATGGCGGACAAAGCGGTCACGCGAGGGCCGAGGAGGGGGGGAATCCTCGTGAGAAACTCAGGCCTGAGGGGGGGAAAGGTCGTGGGAAACGGGGGGGAATGCCCGTGGGAAACTCAGGCCTGAAGGGGGGAAAGGTTCTGGGAAAACCCCGTTTCGAGGGGGAAAGGTCGTGAGAG
>JAAETH010000345.1 GCA_024228575.1 Actinomycetes bacterium | reverse complement strand
CTCGACGTACATCGCCAGCTCCTTTCTCTGTTCGCCAGCTCGTGTCCATGCTGGGCTCTGAGCCTCCCACACAATCAGGGGGTGGCGCCGAAGGAGCGGGACGTTCTTCGGTTCAGCTCATGACGAGAATCGTTGGCCGTGTTCTCGGTCGGCCCGCTTGCCCTCATAGACCCGCATGTCGATAGCCCGCCACACCTCGGGTGTGACCCGGATCAGCAATCTTGGCTCAGTCTTCATGTTGGCGAAGAACTTGTCGATGGCGCCACGGTCGCCTCGTGCCCCGACATACTTCTCAGCCAGTTGACGGCTGATAGGCCAAATGTTGAAGTCGGGAGGCTGGAGCACCTCCCCCACCCCGTCGATGTCGATATGACCCGGCACCGGTGCTGTCGCCTCCACACAGAGTGAGAGACGCGGATCATGCATGAGCTGACGACACCAGACGCGCGAGACGGTTCCCGTCAGCCAGAAGTGGACACCATCCCATAGATGCCACACCGGCACCGTGTAGGGCCGCCCGTCCTGGCGCACGGTCGCCACCACGCCCACGTGAGGCTCGGCCAGGAACGTTTCTTGGTCTTCACTCGTCATTCGAGGCATGAACCGAATCCTAGGTCTGCGACAAGGGTGGGG
>JAAETH010000344.1 GCA_024228575.1 Actinomycetes bacterium | reverse complement strand
GTTGCATCGCCTTGACCACTCGGGTCGCAGCGATGAGCTCCATCGCTCTCGTGATCTTCTTCGTCGACTGGATCGAGCTGATCCGTCGACGCAGGACTCTTTCCTGTCCGCCAGCCATGACCTAGCAGGCCCCTCAGTCTTGTTCGGGTCGGGAGATGTCGCGTTCGGGAAGCGTCACGTCGGAATCGACCACGGCACTGGTTGCGTCGGGCTGAGCCTCGGGATCGACGTGGATGCCCTCAGGTGGGGGGCTTCCCTCGAAGCTTGCGGCGTACTCGCTGATGATGTTCTCGAGATCCTCTGTGTCGACCTTGCCGGTCTCACGAATGTTGGCGAGCAAGCCGTTGTGGCGGTTGCGAAAGACCTCGAGGAGGCCTGTCTCGAAAGCCGCCACGTCGCCGACATCGACGGCGTCGAGGTGGCCGCGGGTGCCCGCGTAAATCGTGACGACCTGTTCTTCCATCGGAACGGGCGAGTTGATGCCCTGCTTCAGGAGTTCGGTGAGGCGGTAGCCACGGTCGAGCTGAGCTTGCGACACAGCGTCGAGGTCTGAGCCGAAGGCGGCGAAAGCCTCGAGTTCGCGGAACTGCTGCAGGTCGGACTTGAGCGTGCCCACGGCTTCCTTCATCGCCTTGGTTTGGGCGGCCGAACCCACACGAGACACCGAGATGCCCACGTCGACGGCAGGCCGGACACCGGACTTGAACAAGTCGTCCTGCAAGAAGATCTGGCCGTCGGTGATGGAGATGACATTGGTGGGAATGAAGGCCGAAACGTCGCCAGCCTTGGTCTCGATGATCGGAAGGGCAGTCAGGCTGCCCGCACCCATCTCGTCGCTGAGCTTCGCTGCGCGCTCGAGAAGGCGGCTGTGCAGGTAGAAGACATCGCCAGGGTAGGCCTCACGGCCCGGCGGGCGGCGCAGCAAGAGCGACATCTGGCGGTAGGCCTCGGCCTGCTTGGAGAGGTCGTCGTAGACCACGAGCGCGTGATCGCCCGTGTCCATCCAGTGCTGACCCATCGCACAACCGGCGTAGGGGGCGAGGTACTTGAACGGGGCGGAGTCCGAGGCGGCCGCGACCACGACCACCGTGTACTCCATCGCGCCGTGTTCTTCGAGTGTTGCCACCGTCTGGGCAACGCTCGAAGCCTTCTGACCGATGGCGACGTAGATGCACTTCACACCCTGGCCGGCCTGGTTGATGATCGTGTCGGTGGCGATGGCGGTCTTGCCGGTCTTTCGGTCGCCGATGATCAGCTCGCGCTGGCCACGCCCGATCGGGATGAGCGAATCGATGGCCTTGACACCGGTCTGCATGGGTTCGTGCACGGGTTTGCGGCCCATGATGCCTGGTGCCTGGATCTCCATGCGGCGATCGACGACGTCGCGGAGCGGGCCCTTGCCATCGATCGGCTCGCCGAGAGCGTTGACGACTCGACCGATCAGGCCATCGCCGACCGGGACCGAAAGAATGCGGCCGGTCGCCTTGACCGGTTGGCCTTCCTCAACCTTCTCGATATCGCCGAGAACCACAGTGCCGATCGAGTCCTCGTCGAGGTTGAGGGCCAAGCCGACGTCGCCGCTCTTGAACTCGAGAAGCTCGTTGACGGCGGCGTTGGGCAATCCCGACACACGTGCGATGCCGTCGCCGACTTCGATGATGCGTCCGACGATGCCCGACTCGATGTCGGGGTCGAACCCTGCGAGGTTCGCCTTGATGGCCTCTGTGATGGAGGCTGTGTCGAAGTTGAGGTCAGTCATGTGCTCAGACCCGTTCCTTGAGCTTCTCGAGACGAGTCTTCACAGACCCGTCGATGACGGTGTCGCCGACCTGGGCAATGAGCCCTCCCAGGACGGATGGATCGATGACGACCTTGACGTCGACCTGTGTGCCCGTGGCCCGACCCAGAGCATCGGACAGGCGGTCGATCTGATCGTTGGTGAGGGGTACGGCGCTGCGAACTTCGGCCAGGTGTTGCCCCCGAGCCTCGGCGGCCATCGACGTCACCCGGTCGGCGATCGCCGGAAGGTCTCCACCTCGCTCGGCGCCCACCAGCATGGCCACCAGGCTGGTGGTCACCGGGCTGGCGCTCTGGAGCAGGTTGTCGACGATCCTCAGACGTCTGCCCGAAGGCAGCGCCCGATCGGTCAGTGTCTCGCGCAGATCGTCGTTGCCGTCCATGGCGCGGGCGAACTGGTAGAACTCGTCGGCAACGGTGTCGAGGATTCCCTCTGACGAAGCCACGGCAGTTACCGCAGCCGCATAACCGTCGATCTTGTCACTCATCGATTCGTGGTTTCCTCTTGATTGCAGCCCGGGGGCTGCGTGTGTGGGGGTCTGACCAGGCCAGACCTGACCCGGTCAGCTCTGGTTGCCGACCCGGTCGATGAAGTTGTTGACGAGTTGGGCATGTGCATCGGCATCGAGCGACTGCTCGACGATGCGCTCGGCTGCGCCCACGGCAAGTGCGGTCACCTGGGAGCGCATCTCACTCATCGCACGCTCCTTGGCAGCCTCGATGTCGGCGTCGGCGCTGGCACGCATCTCGGCGATTTCGCCATCGATGGCACCGATGCGCTCGGCACGAACGGACTCGGCTTCAGACCGAGCCTCTTCGAGGATCCGCGACGCCTCGGCCTTGGCCTCGGCGATCTTCGCGGCATATTCGGCCTTGAGGGCTTCGGCCTCGTCCTTGGCCTGTTCGGCAGAGTCGAGGTCGCCCTGGATCTTTGCGGTGCGATCGTCCATCGCCTTGCGCATGGCCGGGTAAGCGACCTTGCTCAACAGAGCAAGCAGCAAGAAGAAGGCGATGCCACCCCAGATGATCTCGTTCCACACCGGAAGAATCGGGTTGTTCGGTTCTTCCGATGCGAGTAGCAGGATGTTCATCGGCAAAGGCTCCTGGATCAGGCGAACTTCAGGAGGATGAACACGACGAAACCGATGAGGGCGAGAGCCTCGGTGAAGGCGATACCCAGGAACATCGTGGTCCGCACCATGCCGGCGGCCTCAGGCTGGCGAGCCATGGCCTGTACCGACTGGCCGACGAGGTAGCCGATGCCAATGCCGGGGCCGATGGCGGCGAGGCCATAGGCGAAACCGGCGGACACAGCCTCGCCGAAAGCGATCTGGTCCTCACCAGCGATCTGCGCAAGCAGTTCCATTGGTTCTTCTTCCTTGTTGATTGCGGCCCCTTCGGGCCGACTTTGCTGCGGCCCAGGGGCCGCTTTGGATCGGATGGTTAGAAACTTGTTGATCGACTATCAGTGGTCGGCATGCATCGACGAACCGATGTACACCGCGGCCAGGATCGTGAAGATGTAGGCCTGGAGAAACGCCACCATCAGCTCGAAGCCGGTGAGCAGCACGAGCATGATGAACGGCAACGGCAAGAACACCGCGAACCACTCGAGGGTCCACAGCGACTCACACAGCACAACGAAGGTCACGAGCAGGATGTGGCCCGCCAACATGTTGGCAAAAAGTCGGACCGCCAGGGAGAAGGGCCGGACCAGGAAGGTCGATACGAATTCGATGAGCGCTACCAGGGGAAGCAGTGCGCCCGGAACTCCGGGAGGGATGATGGCGTTCTTGAAGTAGCCAGGTCCCTGGTGTTTTATGCCCGTCCCGATGAAGGCCAACCACACGACGATGGCCAGCAGGGCGGGGAAAGCCATACGAGCATTGCCGGGCATCTGCCAGCCCGGGATGATCTCGAACATGTTGGTGATGAGCACGAAGCTGAAGATCGACAGGAGGAACGGGTTCCAGCCCCTGCCCTCTTCGCCCATGGTCTGATCGATGATGCCGTTGTCGATGAACTCGATGCCGACCTCGGCGATGGTCTGCACACCCGAAGGCACGAGACGGGTCTTGGCCTTGCTGGCAGCGATGAAGTAGATGCCAAGGGTGGTGGCCGTGGCGATGAGAGCCGACAGGCCGATCTTGTTCAACGTGTGCCACTCGCCGTCGCCCCAGAAGGAGGGCCACTCGACGAGATGGTCGATTGTTGGGAACTCGAGACCGAAGATCACCTTCGACTACCTCTGGTGCTGTTGATGGTCGGTGGAGGGTTTGAGGCCCGGAAACGCGAGCGACGCTGAAACGTAGCGCGTTTCCCAGATCAAAAGTCCCAAATGGGTGACGATTATCGTGATGCCGAGCGGGACCAGATCGATCCAGGAGGCGTCTTTCACCAACCAGATGGCGAGTGAGATGAGTGCAAGACGGATCAAGAAACCGAAGAGCGCTGCCGCCATCAACATCGCGAGAGAGATTCTGGCGCTCCACGCGATCAGACCTGCGGCAAACAAGAAGTTGAGCAGGACGAGAGCGATGCCATATCCCGCGGACAGCGCCCCGTTCACTCCCCAGATGCCGAGGGTGAACAAGATGAGGATCGGAGCGACGGGAAGCCCCCGTTTCACCATGTCGAGAGCGATCTGTTGCTCGGGTGCCGGACCGTCGAGCCTGGTGGCCATGATGTCGCTCACCGGACATCCCCCAGGTCGAACCGGTCGTCGAGGGTGACGCCGGTGGGCAGCCTCATGTCGATCGGGGCGGGGGCCTTGACTTGACCGACCGACTGTATGACCCGCTCGTCACCCTCGCGAACTGCACTGCGCTTCGCTACCAGCTCGGCCTCGAGTTGGCTCATCTTGTGATCGTAGCGATACCACCAGAGGACCAATTCGCCGATCACGGCCAGGATCATCAGGGTGATGGTGAACACCGCTACGGTGCCCAACAACCTGTCGACGAGATAGCCGGCGCCGGCGAAGA
Source organism: Actinomycetes bacterium (assembly GCA_024228575.1). GTDB lineage: Bacteria > Actinomycetota > Acidimicrobiia > Acidimicrobiales > Poriferisodalaceae > JAAETH01. The sequence continues at coordinate 11,494 of JAAETH010000344.1, read as the reverse complement.
CACCAGGCGTGACAGCAAGCTCGAACGCGCGCGACAACGAATCCCCGAATCCGTTGTTCAGCTCGCGGCGAGCGTTGTTGTTGTTGTTGTTGGTCATGACGGGGGTGTCTGGCGTGGTTGAGCCGCGCCGGAACGAAACAGGTTCCAGGCGGTGGGACTAGAGAGCCTCTCTAAACTATTCGACCTACCACCACGTCGCAACAATTTCGTCAGTGACTTGCGGTACGACGGATGCCACCGTGGAACATGGTGTACAGCAACAGACCGAGCGCGGCCACAGCAAATGGCACCACACCGTCGCCGTCGCCGGTGATTGTCGGGTACAGGACTACACCCGAGAGCAGCGCCGTCCACCCCCACAAGATGAGGACACTTCGACGGTGGCCGTGTCCCAATGCCATCAGACGATGATGCAGGTGGTTCTTGTCGGCCTGGCTCATCGGAACACGTTGGCGGGCCCTCCGGATGGCGGCCCAGGCCGTGTCGAACAGGGGTACACCCAGGACCACGAACGGGATGATCATCGGAGCAAAGAAGAAGTAGACCTGGCCGGAGAACTGATCGACGACACGTCCACCGGTGGTCATGGTCGACGCCGCCATCAGTACGCCGAGCAACAGCGCACCACTGTCGCCCATGAAGATCCGCGCAGGATGGAAGTTGTGAGGCAGGAAGCCGAGGCAGCAGCCGAAGGCGACCAGGGCGACGAGCGGGCCGACGTTGGCTGACGTGATGAGGCCCTCGTCCAGCAGTTCCTGGCTGTAGAGGTAGAAGGCTCCTGCGGCAATGGCGACGATGCCAGCCGCCAACCCGTCAAGGCCGTCGATGAAGTTGATCGCGTTCGCCATCAGCACGACCCAAAAGACGGTGATCAGAGGCACGATGTCGGGCGAGAGCCCCCAAACACCAACGAAGGGGACTCGCACGAAGAACAGGGTGACACCCAGCAGGTAGAGGGTGCTGGCGGCCAGAACCTGGCCGGCGATCTTGGCTGGGGCGGACACCGGGCGCAGATCGTCGAGGGCACCGACAAAAAAGATGATCGCGCCACCGACGACCACGCCCAGAGGTTCAGACGTCCGGCTGAAGACGTCGGAGAAGGTCTCGAGCCGAGAAGCGACGGCAAATGCGACGAGGAACGAGACAAACATCGCTGCCCCGCCGAGTGTCGCCGTCGGGGTTTCGTGGACCCGACGCTCGTCTGGCTGGACAACCGCCCCGACCTTGAACGCCAGGAACCGCACCACCGGGGTGAGAACGGCCGTTCCCACGACCGCCGTCCCCAACACGATGAGGGTGTCGCTCAGCTCAGACACGGCGGCTACCGCCGCTGGCAAGGGTGCCCGCAACACAGGTCGACATCAGCTCTATCCTGCCTCACCGAGAGCATCAACGGTGTGCGCATCGCAACAAACCTCGTGACCAGATGACACCACGGCCGGGCGCTCGGCACCACCGCTTCTCAACACCTCGACGCGGACGCCGATGGCTACTGATACTTCTTGATACCTACGACTGTCGCTGGCAGGTCAGAACCACCCGGCCAACACTCTGGAGATCGACAATCATGGACCATTGCCCATCTTGTTCAAACCAAGACTCGATCAGCATCGTCAGCATCGAATCGATCCCGGTCTTCTGCAATGTGCTGTGGCCCACGGCCCAACAAGCACGGGCCTCAGCCAGCGGCGACATGGAACTGGTCATGTGTCGATCGTGTGGATTGCTCTACAACACGCGCTTCGACCCCGGACTGGTCGCGTACTCACCGAACTACGAGAACTCGCTTCACTTCTCGCCGGCGTTCAACCAATTCGCCGAAGGGGTGGCGCGCCGTCTCGTCGAACGCTACGACATCCACAACACCGAAGTCGTCGAGGTCGGATCCGGCAGCGGGGACTTTCTCTCAATGGTCTGCGAGTTCGGCGACAACACGGGTGTGGGTTTCGATCCCAGTCACGATCCCGACCGCAAGCCGGCCGACGATCGCATCACCGTTCACGCCAAGCCATACCCGACCGAACACCCCGTCGACGCAGGACTCGTGTGCTCCCGACACGTACTCGAGCACCTCACGTCGCCGCTCGAACTGCTCCGAGGCATCCGTTCCTCGTTCCCTGCCGGAGCACGTACGGCGTCGTATCACGAGGTTCCCGACGCTACGTACATGCTCGAGGAGCTCGCCATCTGGGATCTCATCTACGAACACCCGCTCTACTACAGCGAACCAACTCTCAACTGGCTGATGACCACTGCGGGATTCGAAGTCACCGACAGCGGCCGGTCATTTGGGGATCAATACCTGTGGGTCGAGGCCATACCGGGCGAGACCGGGCGCACATGCGAGCCTCCAGACATCGGTGGACTCACACGGGCTGCTTCTGAGTTCGGCGACGGTCTTCGCCGAGTGGTCTCACACTGGAACGCCAAACTCGAGCACATGCTCGATACCGGCCCGGTGGTCATCTGGGGATCGGGTTCAAAGGGTGTTCAGTTCCTGAACCTGGTTCCAGCGGGCTCGGGAATCAGCGCGGCCGTCGACGTGAACCCGCGCAAACACGGCCAGTTCGTCCCGAAGACAAGCCAACCGGTCATTTCCCCCGAGGCTCTCGTCGACCTGGCCCCGGCCCATGTGTTGGTGATGAATCCGATCTACACGCCCGAGATCGCAGCGTCGATCGTCGAACTCGGGCTCGGCGCCGAGGTTCACGACATCACATTCCAGCCGTGACTCGGGCAATGGCTGACAGGGTGAGGACTCGAAGATGAACCTGCCCAATCTCTTCATCGTCGGCTTCGGACGATCGGGGACGACATCGCTGCACAACTACCTGGCACAACACCCGTCGATCTTCATGTCGTCGGCCAAGGAGCCAAACCACTTCTGCACCGATGTCGTATTTGGGGCCTCGCGTCGGGCCCGCTTCACCGACAGGGCCCAGTATCTCGCCCTGTTCGACGATGCCGCCGGCGAGACGATCCGTGGCGAATCGTCGACGATGTACATCCTGTCCGACGCAGCACGTTCTGCAATCGCCTCGATCGCTCCAGACGCGAGGATCGTCATCAGTATCCGGAACCCGACCGACTTCCTTGTCTCATGGCACGCACACGGCGTTGGCATCGGGTACGAGACGGCACCCGATCTGGGCGACGCTCTGGACCTCGAGTCCGAGCGCCGAGGCCGCGAACCGCACCATCTCGGCTCGAGTCTCGCCACCGCGTACCGAGAGACGATCAATGCCATGCCCGAACTGGTACAGGGCTTCCTCGACACGTTCGGGCGCGACCAGGTCCACATCGTCACATTCGATGAGCTGACCACACATCAGGCGGAGTCGTTCGCCGGCATCTGTCGGTTCCTCGGTGTCGATGACACTTTTGAACCCGACTTTGCGGCCCGCAACTACGACCCTTCGAACCTGCACGTCTTGTCGATGTTTCGCCATGTGCCCGAGCCGATTCGAACCCGGCTCGGGCCACTGGCAAAACCCCTCGTCAAACGAATTGCCCCAATGCTCAAGAAGACGCGGACCGACCGACCACAGGTAGCGACGGCCAGCGGCGCCTTGATCGCCGAACTGGCCGCCGAGTTCGCTCCTGTGGTGAAGGACCTCGAACGGGTCACTGGCAAGGACCTATCGGCCTGGATCCGCACCTGACACCGGTTGCAGGTCAGCCGGCCATGCCCACGACCGTCCCGAAGTTCGGATCGGACTCGAGGAACGCCGCGTCGCCGAAGGCGAAGATGCCCCCGTCCTCGGCAACCATCCAGTAGCCGTCTCCCGTCGAGGTTGCGACGATGCCAACAACGGGCTTCGCGAGCGACACACCAGCGGGAAGGACCTGGGGCACCGATCCGTGGAACACGGCGTCGCCGAAGGCGAACACACCACCGTCCTCGGCGACGAGCCAATAGCCCTTGCCTGTGGCCGTTACCGCCATTCCGACCACATCGGCGGCAAGTTGGGAGTAGGGCACGTATTCGGGAAGAGAGCCGTAGAAACCAGCCTCGGGGCCAAAGGCGAAGATGCCACCGTCGCGCGCGACGAACCAGTAGGCATCACCCAACGGGTGTGCCACCAGCGACACGACCGGAAGGTCGAGCACGATGTCTCCGGTCGATCCGTAGAACGGAGCGTTGAACGCGAACACGCCACCGTCCTCGCCGAGCAGGTAATAGCCGTCGCCTTCGGTGGAACGTGCCATCGACACGATGGGGAACGTCGGAACGACGCTGAGGTCGTCGAGACCACCCGCGTCGAACGCGTCACCGTAGGCCGTCACCGCTCCGTTGGATTGGGCGACCCAGTAGCCGTCCTTGCTGGCGGTCGGAGCGATGGCCGAAGCGGGCGCGGCAAGGGATCCGTCGCTCAGATCGCCGTGGTGGTCGACCGACCCAAATTGTTTCACGGCGCCGGCGGCATTGAGGATCCAGTAGCCGTCGAGAGCGCTGACCTCGACCTCGACCTCGTCGCTTCTTGTCACCTGCCCGTCGTCGGCACTCAGTTGCAGCACATAGGTGCCCGGCGTGGTGAACGTCGCCGTCGTCGAGGCGACGGTGCTGTCGGCGAAGATCACCGTCCCGGGACCACTGAGTGTCGTCCATTCGATGTCGAGAGAGCCGGTGGCAGCATCATCGGTCACCGAACCAGCGAGCGTCACCTGTTCGCTGGGCGCGGTCGCCTGGTCGGCGCCGGCGCTGACGTCAGGAGCCTCGTTGAATGTGAAGCTCGCGGTGACCACGTCGCTCGCATTCTTGCCCGTCTCGTACGAGATGAACTTCATCGTCTCAGCAACGGGTACGCCGCTGACGTACATCTCGGACAGGGGTGACGGGGTTGAACCATCGGTTGTGTAGTAGACGGCCGCACCGCTGGGAACGCTGATCTGGACCGCTTCGCCCTCGTTGGCGAGCCCGCCACTGGGTTCCGCGACCGGATTGGAAGCCTTCACCGCGTCGCTTGCGTTCTTCGGAACAACGAGCACATCGCCGAATGTTGCCGATACCTCGTGGGCCACCAGAACAATACTGCCGGCGTCGGGGTCGAATGCGTTGCCGGATCCGTTGAAGCTAAGGGCCCACGAACCGGGCTCCGACGAAGCCGATGGCCACATCTTGATTCGGTAGAAGTTGCCGACAGCCTGGGCGCGAATCATGTACTCGGTTCCGAGTACCAGATCGAACGAGGTGTCGGATGCGGCGGTGATGAGGCTCGTGTCGTCGACGTCGATGATGCGAAGCTGGTCGGGTTGACCGACAGCGGAGGGATCCTGCCACCACGTGAGAGCACCGAACGGCGTCGGTTTGCCAACCTCTGCCTTGAAACCGTCGAGCGGCTGACCTCCACCATCACTGGTGTGGCCGTTCCATCGCAAGAACACGCCCACACCCGGGCCGTTGCTGGGCGAATCGTCGGCATCTGCGTTTATCGAGTGCACGGTGACCGGGAACAGGACCTCGTAATCGGACCAGGTCTGTTCGCCCATACCGATGAGACGGTCGTACTCGGGTTCGACGACTGTCAGCCCAGCGCCCGAGGTCGTCCACTTGCCGTCGATGGGGTGGGTGGCAGCCGTGAGGCTCGTGAGCTCACTCCAGTCGAGCGCGAAGGCGGGGGGTGCAACAACATCGTCGACCCGGTTGACCGTGACCTCGCGGGTGGTTGCCTTGGCGTTCGTGTCGGTCGATGTGATCTCGACGGTATTGGCGCCGACATTCAGTGCCGAGACCAGGATGTCGATGTTGAAATCGCCAGAAGCACCGAGGCGTCGGGTGTCGGCGCCGATTCCCATGTTGACCGCCGAACCACCGTTCAACGTGTACGACAACGAGCCGATGCCGTCGGGATCTGACGTGTTGCCGAGGATGTTGACCCAGCGCTGGGTATAGGAAGGCGAACCCACGGTGATCTCATCACCGTAGAACAGCTCGATGATGGGACCGTCGTCGTTGCTGGACGTGGTCGCACTGAAGCTGCTCGAATCCGAGTTGCCATTGAGATCGGTCGAGTTTATTCGCAGGTTGTAGCTGGTGTTGATGGACAAACCCGTGAAGGTGGCCTCGTGGTTCACACCGTAGGTCGCAGTCTCGGTCTCGCTCGAGGTGGAGGCCGTCGTCGTGACATTGGTCAGCGTCGAAATCGTCGGCTCTGACGTAGTCCACGAAATGGTGAGGCTCGCCGTGGTCTTTTGGGTCGACACGTCGCCGATGACCGGACTGGAGGTGTCGGCAGTCGAGCCTGTGGCGCCGTCTGGAACCGGAAGGTCGCCGAAGTAGTCGATGACACCCACAAAACCCGGTACCGGGGCTCCACCACCCGGAGAGCTCGAACCGACGAATGGACCCATCTCGGTGACCGTCATCGTTCGAACGAAGGTCCCGTGGCTGGTCCAGGATGCAGGACTCTCGGTCGCCGCGGTGAAGAACTCCCACGTGTTGGTGCCCGCATCGCGGGTCACCCGCAAATACATGGCGTGCGAACTCGACGGGACGACCTCGTTGATCAGAAACGCCGACGAATTCTTGGGATCTGCCGAAAAGGCCCTGACATCGGTGCCATCGAAGTAGACGTCGAAGCGCAAGAACTTGTTGCTGTCGGTGCTGTCGGCGAAGATCAGACCCTGGGTCTGTGCCTGCAGCGTTGGAATCGAATCGAACACGACCACCACGTCGATGTCGCCGGTTCGATCGTCCCCTGTGAGGCTCTGGCGCAAGGTCGGAGCCTTGTTGCCGCTGGTCCAGGGCGCATAACCAGTCGATCCCGGCGGGATGACGATGGCAGCTTGGGCTCCCGTGTAGGTGAACGTCGGGCCCGCGACGGTTGCGACCTCGGTCCACAGACCGGTGTCCAGCGAATCTGAGTTGAAGTCATCGCTGATGCCAGGCGAGGCTCCGGCGGATGAGACGGAGACGGCCAGCCCGGATGCGAGCATCAACAATGCAAGCGTGGCCCTGGTGAATCTGCGGCGGATGTTCACGATCGTTCAGCTCCTGATCGGTAGAGGAAGTGGCCCTGCCCGTATAACGCTCATTGACGCCCCAAATGACACCACCAAGTGTGGTATCGCATCACTTTGTGTGACCAAGTGGCGCCGCGCGAAGGCAGGCTATCGTCTCGACACCCTTCGGTCGATCATGATGGGGAGGACGTTTTCGAATAGGCGACCCAAAGGAGAACAATCGTTATGGAAATCGCCCAAGAACAGCGAACCGTCTTCGTGCTCGGTGTGTGTCCACGCAGCGGCACGAACATGGCAGCGCGGCTCCTGTGCCTCCATCCAGACGCCGATCTGCCCGAAGGGGTATGGGAGGACTACCTCCTCGCAAACGGCGATGATCTCATCGACTATGTCGATCGTTGCGAGCACTGGTGGAGCCAATGGGGCTTCGACTCCGATGACAGAAGCGGGTTCATCGCTTCGCTGGGGGCGGGTGTGGAGAACTTCTTGGCCCAACGATCCGGCGCTCGGATCACGGTCACCAAAACTCCCAGAGTGCACAATCTGGAGTTCCTTCCACAGCTGTTCCCCAACGCCCCTGCCTTTGTCATGGTTCGAGACGGGCGCTCAACCGTCGAATCACTGATGAAGACCTTCGACCGCACCTTTGATGAAGCCACGTTGACCTGGCGCGACGGCATGCGAACGCTCAAGCGATCGCTGATGCAACCAAACGTCGCCAGACAGGTGAGGGTGATCCGATACGAAGACCTTCATGGGGAGATGGTCGACACGCTGACGAGCATGCTCGAGACCTCCGGTCTCGATCCGGCACGCTTCGACATGGACGAGGCAAACTCGATGCCGATCTTCGGATCTTCGGAGCTGTCCACCACCGACGAAGTTCACTGGCAGCCCGTCGAGAAGACAGACGGCTTCGATCCCACCAAACGTTTCGCACATTGGACGCAGGCACAACACGATCGGTTCCGCTGGCTGGCCGGAGAAGAACAGATGAACTTCGGCTACGAGATCTCGCTCGACCGCGAGCCGAAACCAAGTGAGCAGCGACTGCTGGACGCCAAACACAACGCTCGCGCTGTCAGGCTCAGGCCCGAACTTGCCCCGGCCAAGCGGCTCGTGAAACGTGCTCTCGGCAAACCCATTCCTCCGGCCGACTACCCTCGTCGCAAGGGTTGGCGCGACTGACCCGCGGCCAACCCCCGGGACAGGTCCTCAGCTGGCGAGCCGGCGGATGCGGTGGCGCACCCACCCGAGCACCTCGTACATCAGGATGCGGCGGTTGTGACCGTTGACCATCCACCGCCCTGCGACCGGCGCGAACTTGAGCAAGTCGACCCCGAACCCGAAGTACTCGTAGGCCCCACGGCAATAGGCCCTGAACAGGCGCCACTTCGGCAACGTGTAGACACCATCACGACCAGGATCGAACCAGGCTTCCCTGTCGCGTGCTAACTCGCCATGGGCCCGCATCGAGCGATCCTGGTGTTCACGGTTGGAGAACCAGCGTTCGTCGACGAGGCCGAATGGCCCGCGGACGGCAAGCTCGAACAACGTGATGTGATCGGAACTCGAGAACGGCTGGATGAGGCGCGTCTCGTTCAACAACCGCATCGGGATGAGGCCAAAGATGTGAAGACACCAGCGAGAGTCGAGCATGATGTCGGCACCACGCCTGATGGCATCGTCGGAGGCTGCACCCCTGAAGTCCTCCAGCGGCGCCACGTGATCGCCGTTGTCGTCGATCATCTCGGCCCGCGTTACGACTGCTGACATGTGCCGATTCTCGAGCAGCATGTCGAGGCACGACCGGGTGAATCGCGAGTCGAAGAGATCGTCGTGCGCTGCCCAACGGAAGTACTCTCCGTCAGCCATCTCGACACACTTGTTGAAGCTCCACGCAGCCCCGCGATTCACATCGCCGTGATGAATCCGCAACCGTGGCTCCGTTTGAGCGAACCGCTCGAGAATCTCGGCTGTTTCGTCGGTGGAACCGTTGTTGACGACGACGATCTCGAGATCCACGTCCTCTTGTTCGGAAGCAGACACAAGAGCCTGTTCGAGGAAGTTCGCACCGTTGAAGACCGGGATTCCGATCGTGACGAGCGGGGACGGTTTGTGGTTCATCGTTTGAGCACTTTCCGGATTCGCCCTGGAATAGGGAGCACTTCGATCATGTCGGCCACAACCGGGGGCCGCCAAGCCATGGCGACGATGAGAAACGCGACACCACCAAGTGCAGTAGGCACCAGAGCCTGCGCCACCACATCCGATCCGTCGACCAGCAATTCGCGGCTGGCACGCACAACAAAATACACGAGGCCACCGAGAGCCACACCCGGCGCGAGAGAACCCAAGAGTTCACGAAACGAAACACCTGTCAGGCGGGCTGGCAAGGCCAGGTACGGAATGACCATGACAACCAACGCGATGAGAAATGCGACGGCCACCGACTCGACATCGAACTGGGCACCGATGCCGTAGGCCGTCAACGAAACGACCGCCAGCAGTATTGCCGCCGTCAGCAGCATCCTGATTCGCCCAAGCGCCATCAGCACCGGCGGTGTCACACCGATGATCCCCTGGAAGCAGCCGGCAAACGCAAGCGTCGTGACCGTCGGAGCAGCTGGCAACCACTCCTCGCTGAACACCAGGTCGATGAGCGATTCTGCATTGCCGGCGATGAACATCATCGCCGGAATAGAGACCATCGCCACAACCCCGACGGTTCGTCGATAGATGCGCCCCAGGGCAGCCACGTCGTCTTGCAGTCGACTCATCGCGGGCATCAGGACCTCGACCGCCACGACCCCGAACAGCCGAACCGGCATCAGCACCAGCCTGAATCCGAGGTTGTAGTAACCGAGCGGAATCTCGCCGAGCCAGGCGCCGATCAGGATTCGATCGCCGTTTTGGGTCACATAGTTGACGACGCGGGTGGCAGAGACAGTGCCGCCGAAGCCGAGGAAGACGACGGCCTCCCGCGGGGACCACTTGAGGTTCGGCCGCCAGGGGTCAGCGATGCTCAAGACGATAGAGCTGAGAGCGGCAGCGACGTTTGCGCCCCACACGATCGACCACGCCCCGAAGCCCATCCATGCCAGCGTGACGGGAACTGCCACAAGGCCGATCAGTTGCAGGTATCGAATGCTCGCAAGAACCTCGAAACGTAGATCGCGTCGCATCAAACCGGTATGCACCACCGCCGGCGCCGACAACAGGAACCCGAGGCCGGCGAATCTCAGCAACCCGACGATCTCGTCGTGGTTCATGAGACCTGCGACAACGGGCGCCAAAACAAACAGGCCGAGGAACACAACAGCACCAAAGAGGATGTTCAGCCAAAACAGGCTACTGAGTTGGCCATCGCTCGGGCGCTCCTTTGCCTGAACGACCGCGAGGCTGAATCCGAGATCCTTGACGATCTCGACGAACAGCGTCACCACGGTAACGAGCCCGACGATGCCGAATTCGGCCGGCCCGAGGAGATCGGCGATGATCACTCCAGAACCGATGCGGATCGCCTGAATCGACACGTTGGCCATCGAAGTCCAGCGCGCCCCCTTTGTGGCCCTCCGACCTACGAGCGCGCGCTCGGCGTCGTCCGCCGATCCGGCGGAATCCACATTGGTCATGACGGGCCGGTCGGTTGACCGTCGAAGCGAGATGTAGTCACCTTTGTCGCCAGGTAGAGCGGTGCGAGCGAGCCGAGAGTTCGTCCCGGTCTGTTGGTCCAGTCGACGACATCGGAGCAGATCTTATGCCTGCCCCGAATCGAGAACACACCACCGCCGTGGGGTTGACACCGAGGCGTAGCCCCTCTCGTGAACTAGCCCTTGAAGACGACCTCTGCGCTGAACGTGATCGGGGTACGTGAGGCCAAGTCGTTGGCCGAGTAGCAGTATTTGCCGCACTTGTTGTCCATCAGGAGCGTCTTGGTCGTGGGGTCCTTGACCATGACACGCACGACGTCGGGGCCCTGGTTCCAGGGGAATGCCGTGCCGTTCAACTTCCACCAACCCGATGGCCTACCGAGGTTCGCCGTGTACTTGCCCGGACCGGTGATGCTGACACCTGGGGCGCATGTCTCGAGCTGCCAGTTGCCCTTCGAGTGGTTCCACATACACAGCTGAAGAATGAACGTCTTGTTCGATGCGGTGCTCTTGACGTCGATGTTGATCGTCGCCGTTCCGGTCGAGAAGTTGGTCGGGCTGAGGAAGCTGTTGGGGCAATTCGGACACTGCGGTGGCGTCCAGTAGTCGTGACCGGTGAACGTCTGCGAGTAGCTGCCCCACAGGCTCAGGCTCTTGCCCGTCTGTCCACCGCCATCTCCACCAGCTTGGGTGGTTGTTGTCGTCGGCTTGGCCGTTGTTGTCGTCGGCTTGGCCGTTGTTGTCGTCGGCTTGGCCGTTGTTGTCGTCGGCTTGGCCGTAGTTGTCGTCGGCTTGGCCGTAGTTGTCGTCGGCTTGGCCGTAGTTGTCGTCGGCTTGGCCGTAGTTGTCGTCGGCTTGGCCGTAGTTGTCGTCGGCTT
>JAAETH010000343.1 GCA_024228575.1 Actinomycetes bacterium | reverse complement strand
GATCCGAAGATGACGGCGGTCATCAGGCTCACGAGAATCACCATCGGGCACATTGTTGCTGGTATCCGAATCGGAATGGCAGACGTTTACCAGGATGTGTTCGACGCCCGCTTCACCATGACCCGCCGACAGCGCCAATCTCTGGTCGCCGTCCTCGGTGGGGCCGTTCTGGCCCTTGCCGCGTTCCTGGCTCTCCGCCAGCCGATACGAGCCATCAGCCCTTCCGACGACCCTGTCGCCAACAGTGTGGTGAGGGGTGACGACGATGATCTGTCGGTACTGGATGGCGTCACCCAATCGGCGAAGCCAGACGCTGTTGTACTGGGTCTTTCTCCCGACGCTGGGATCGCCCAGATCCAGCCGGTTCGCGCCCCGGCTGAGAGACCTCCCACGAAGCCATCGACCACGGCCCAGGCTCCCCCTTCGACCAGCACCACGACCTCGACCGTGGTCTCCCCCTCGTTGACGACGAGCACCACGACCTCATCGTCGGTTCCCACCATCCCACCAACG
>JAAETH010000342.1 GCA_024228575.1 Actinomycetes bacterium | reverse complement strand
CCTCGTCGGGCGACAACGATTCCGCGACCTCGATGATGCCTGACGGGTTCGCGCCGTTCCCAAAAAACCCGGCGCCGAACGTCTGCGCTGCGAGACCGAGAGCGATCGTTTCGCGGGCGTAGTCGAGAGGGGCCATACCCTCGATCGACCCCGGCGCCATCAACCCGGGCACGTAGGCGATCTCGTCGGGGCGTAGCAGACGGTTCGCGCCATCAACCCGAAACCGGGTACGCGTCAACCCGCCCACGTCAACGTGGACAAGCTGGCAGGCGTCGGGCGACAAAACCTCGAGGTCGACAACCGCACCGGCCTGACGGCCGGTCAGCACAAACCCCTTACCCCGATGTAGCAGCGACACCATGACCTGGCCGATGATGTCGGCGATAGATAGATGCGGCGATTTCGCCGAGGGCTGGTCAACCCACGGAGGCATGTTGGCGTCAGCGTCGGCGACAACGGGCAGTGTCGAAACACCCTCAGCGAGAATCCGGACCGAACCGAACACCGCCGACAACGTCATCGCCGACCGGTCGTTCACCGCCACACCCGCAGCAGTCGACACACCAAACATGTCGGCGCCGCGACCCCACATATCCTGGAACGAAACAGAACGGGCCTCGGGGGTAGCGCCGAGGGCACGAGCCAGAACCGAGCTCACCCTTCGTCACCTCCGGTCACCATCGCTCGAGCAATCCACAACAAACCGGCACCGGTGACCATCAACCCTGCGGGGACCGACATCATAGAGACACCGGACACAAACAGCACAAAACCGAGCAGAGCTGTCAAGTACAAAATCATAATACCACCAGTTCAACGGGACCGCGATCAGGCGGCGCAGACGGCGCAGGCTCACCCGCCATCAACACCGCCAAAGACGCCGCCACAAGCGGGCCGACATCAACCTCGAGACGCCGAGCCCAATACCACTGGTCACCCGACCAACGCCGGCACGCAACCTCAACAGCAGCATCAAAAGCATGGTGAGGGCGAACCCACACCTGCCCGGCACACACCAGATCCACAAACGTCAACGCCGCGGCAGCAACAAGCGGAGACGACAGCCGCTCAAACGGCACACCCAACCGCTCGAGCGGCTGCACAAACCGTTGAGCCGGCCCCTTCGGATCCAACACCACACGGCAACCGTGCGCCGACCACAAATCCCTAATCCGGTCAGGCCCCCACGACGTGCCCTTGCGATAGTCGACCATCTCGACATGCCCCCGATCGTCGGCGACAACCAGCGACGTAGCCGACTGGTCAATCGCCGCTTCCACACCCAACACCAGACCGCCCGCCGGGGCCGTCGACTTGTCCTGCACCGCGGCCCAACGGGCCGATGAGATCGGCCTGTCCGACTCCTCAGAGTTACGGATATTCAAACCGGCACGACGAAAATCGTCAGGCGACATCGACTGCGCCATATGAGACACGGCCGGCTCATCGATCGTGTGACCCAACGCAGGCATACACGACCACCACGTAGCAGGATCAAACGGGTCAGCGTCAGGGTCAGCGGCAAACTCCACATAACAAATACCGTGCCCCGAATCGTCCAGGACAGCCTGACGGCCAAGATCACACTTCCGATTCAGGTAGTGACTGGCGTCGTTGCCCTGCGTCGACACGACCCACAGTTGAGCGTCAGGGATCGTCAACATGCCCGGCAGCAACGCCTGCTCGCGGCGATCATCGACATCACGAAACGACTCGTCCAGCACAGCTTTCGAGATGACACCGCCATGCCCCGACGATTCGGTGTTCGCCGACAGAGCGATCTCCGATCCGTTCGCGAACTCGATCGCCTCCTCGCCCCGCGCCTGCACCGTCTTCGTCCACAGCACACCGATCTGTGAGCCGCGGATCGCGGGTTCGTGATCGCGTAACAGTTTCTTGCGTGCCGCCGTGCCCGTCTGCGCCGTGTAAATCACAAGCGCCGGCGCCATATTCACCACCGCGTCAATCTCGACGCTGAGCACAACCGTGGTCTTGCCCTGCTGGCGGGGCACCGTCACCACAACCTCACGGTACGCCTGCCTGCCATCCGCACACACCTCGTATGCCACGTCCAACAGATACTGCTGCCACGGCATCGGAGGTGTGCCCAGCATGGCCGCAGCCTTCGCGACCCGCGGACCGTTAGTCGCCCGTTCCGGCCGGCGTCGCGTCGCGAACGTCGGCACCGCCGGCTGGCCCCGCAGATGTGAGATCGGCGATAAGCGCCGCGATCGGGTCTTCGCCATCGTCCTCGGTCACCTCTCGCAGTTCACGCCACGCCTGCCGCAGCTCCCGCCACAACGCCGCGTTGCCATCAACATCAGCGTCGACAACCTCAGCCAAACCGACCAGCAACACAGCCAACGCTTCAGCCTCGGGGCGGCCCATCCGGCCCGCCTCCCGCAACGCCGACACCGTCGACCGTGCCGTTTCAGCCTGCTCCACAATCACCACCCCCCAGACATCCCACACGCTGTGAGAAAACGCCTAATGATGGGGTCATACGGTCACGCAGGGTAGCGAACTTTGGGGGTGGGTTGGCGGTCATGTCCAGTGCGGTTCGGTCGAGGCGGGGTCGATGGTGTGTCCTTCGAACATGAATCGGTGGTCGACGAGTCCGGTGTAGTTGTCGTGGAAGTCGAGTGCGATGCTTTGGCCGGGGTTGAGGCGGATGCCGCCTGGGTCGTATTTGCCGTATGTCCATCGCATGGTTGCGATCTGGTTGCCTTGGCCGAAGGAGTGGATGGAGAGGTCGTGGCACATGGATGCCCAGTCGGCGTTGGTGGCGATGGGTAGGGGGGTGAACTCGGTGATGGTGGTGTCGTCGGTGTCGCGGAGGTAGATGCGGATGCCGTTGGTGATGGTGATGTTGTTGCCGTATTTGTCGGCGTCGAATGCTCCGCTGTCTTTGATGGTGCCGATCATGCGGATGATGGCGAGGGGTGTGGCGTTTGCCGTGATTTTGAGTGTGGTGGTGGTGGAGGTGTAGTCGCCGGTGGCGGTGGTGGTGCCGGTGCCGTCGCCGATGGTTGAGGCGAGTTGGTGGATTGGTGTTTGCATGGCTGCGGTTACCAGTGTCTTGAGGGTTTTGTTTTGCGTCGGGTGCCTGGTTTGTGGGTGGGTCTGGTGAGGTTGCAGGGGGGGCAGGATGCTCTGAGGTTGTGTGCACCGTACCAGCT
>JAAETH010000341.1 GCA_024228575.1 Actinomycetes bacterium | reverse complement strand
ATTGGTGGCTGGGTCCAGTGCTTCGCTATTCGTTTGCGGTGCGAGCGAAGCAGCGTTTCGGGTGTGACGATCCAGCCGTGGCGCAGCGCTTTGGGCAAGGCCGCGGCGATAGCGCCGAGCAGGGTCCGGTCGTTGTCGGTGAGCGAGGGCCGGCCGACTTGTCGGCGAAGCACGGCGTTCTCGTGGCGAAGGACGATGATTTGGAGGTCCTTCCAGCGTCCGGAACGCACGGTGAGGCGCGCGATCTGAGCGAGGAAGCGGTAGAGCAGGCGGAACATGAGAGATCAGGATGGCGGGCAAACCCGCTGGTCAAACCACACGCGCGCCCTTTCGAGCGGGACAGGGCAAACCCGCTGGTCAGGCCACATGCGCGCCTTTTCGAGCGGGACAGGGTCAATGATGGCGGCATCGGCCCTGGTCAGCACCCACGCGCCACTTTCTGGGCACCACAGCCTCTCTCTCATCCACCGACCGGCATCGGTCAGCGGTGCCGATCACCCCACGGGTTGGTAGGCGCCACGCAGTTGACCTGCTACAGCAAGTCGGCGAGTTCGTGCACGCGTTGGCAGCATTGATGGATGGGAGACGCATGAGCGGTTGGCCAGATCAGTTCGTTCAGGACGCTGTCGTAGGCTTTGGTGGTGACTTGATCTGGTGTGTTCCATGCTGGGCTGGCCGAGAACCCGTCGGCTGGTCGTTCGGCGGTCGGTAGCCCGGCAGCCCGGGAGTGTTGAGTGGTCTCGCGGGCGAGTATGTCGATGCCGACTTGCTTGAGGTCGGCCAAGACGCGGTCGTTGCGGAGTAGCTGGTCGATGTCGTAGTAGTGCCTTGCGGTGGCAGACCGACGGTGTTCGTCGCCTTCGGTTGCGGCGTGATGGAGGAGGACGAGTTTCTCGGCCAGTGTGCGAACCGGGTCGAGAACCAGGATGCTCAGCGGGATGGCCTCGGCAAAGTCGACGGGTAGGTCGATGCTCTCAGCGTGCTCAGCGAGGAGCGACT
This sequence comes from Actinomycetes bacterium, assembly GCA_024228575.1. Classification (GTDB taxonomy): domain Bacteria; phylum Actinomycetota; class Acidimicrobiia; order Acidimicrobiales; family Poriferisodalaceae; genus JAAETH01. The sequence continues at coordinate 1,209 of JAAETH010000341.1, read as the reverse complement.
GGATTGGGAGTCGGCGATGGGGGAGAGCTCCGCCGCGGGTGCCAAGCTCCATGAGGACGCCGGGCTTGAGTGCACCGACCACGTGAGTTGTCGGGTAGTTGAACGTCGCAGTTCGCTTCACCCCTTTGGTCACGGTCGCAGAGTTGGTGGAAGAAGCAACACCGGTGGCTACCTCGGCTGCTTTGACGAAGGCTTTCAGCTTTGTGTCGCCGGCCCCAGCGCCACCTTGGGGGAGGATGACGATCAAGTCGACGTCTTCGGAGAACCGCTCGATGAGTCGGTGCGCTTTCGAAAGGCTCGTGCCGCCCTTGAAGATCACCGAGCAACTTGTCGATGCCGACGCGCTGGCGGCGCCGCGAAGCACTTCGGTCACCCAGAAGTCCTTCTCCAAGTGCGCGGCCGGAATCCCGGTCAGCTCGGCGATCCGGGTCACGTAGACCTCGAGCTCGTCCGGTCTGTCACGGAGAAGGCGGACACGATTGTCGGTCAACGGACCTCGCTCCAACGCTTGCGGGCTGCGACGTGGCGCTCATGGGTCAGCTGCTCGGTGATGAGCCGCGGTCGAATCTGTCCGTCGCGTTCAAGGTCTCGGAGAACAGCTGCGAAGTCTGTCCATGGCGACTCGATACGTGTCGGTCCATCGCGAAGAACTTCCAGGACAGCAATCTCTGTATCCCAGAGATCGAGGAATCGCCTCTCGATTGAGCGGCTCACAAACCGAATGCCAGCGGGTGGGGTGGGAACTCGTCCTGCGACGGCGATCGTCTCGACAGCGGGGACCTGCGTCGTCAGCCCCAGAAACGCGGCGGCGGACATGCCGGCCGGTCCTGCGCCTGCGCCCGCGATCGCCATGCCAACCTCGAAGGCTCGAGGGAGTGGCATTCCGACCGGTGTTTGTGGCCCCTTCCAATACAGACCCTTGCGTACCCGCGCAATGTCACCCTTGGCGACAAGACGAGACAGCTCGCACTCGACGGCGCGGCGAGACCCCGGAAGATCGGTGGGCTCGATGAAGGAACGCAGTGGCGCTCCCTCAACCCGTTCGCGAACAAGCTCAGCGGTACTCATGAGTGCTAAGTGTAACGGAAACCTCTCAAGATGTCTAGTGCGAGAACGCAGCAAGAGTCCACCGAAAGACGCCGCGAAGGCCCGTTTACCAGGCGTTTCGCGTCACGCAGCCACCAATTCGACACTCCAGGGCGCGCGTGT
>JAAETH010000340.1 GCA_024228575.1 Actinomycetes bacterium | reverse complement strand
TCGGTCATTGTTGGTTCCTAGGTCGTGTGTTGCTGTCCCTGCGGGTGCTGCCCAGATGCCGCGCATCATTTCGGGTCTGACGTGAGCCCGCAGACTGTCGAGCTGAGCGCGCAACCGCTCGTTGTCGGTTTCGAGTTCGCGTAGGCGTGCGGCGGCGATGCGTGTGTCGGCGGCGAGTAGCCGCCCGCCTTGCCCTGTGTCTGCCCACACGTCGAGCCGGTCAGCGAGCCGTCGGGTGTCTACCGTGTCGTCGTCGGCGAGCGCCGCCGTGAGTGCGGCGACCGTCTCCAACGCTTTGCCCCATCCGGTGTGGTTCGCCTCCTTCTCGGCCTCAAGGGTGGCGATGCGTTCGAGGGCGTCGTTCAGCGCTTTCGCCGTGTTCCGGTCGGTGAACGGCAGCCGGTCAGTCATCGTTGGCTCCTTTGTCCGGCTGCGAATGCCACATGGGGCACGAGAGCGCCGAGGAGCACCATCGCAGTACCGGCAAGGGGTGAGACCCCGAGACCACTTGCGACCATCATCATGGCGAGGGCGAGAAGGAGCCCCAGCCCAAAGGGAATCAAGTTGTGACGATCAAACATCATCGGTGTCTCCTGTCTGGCACGAGAGCGCTGCGGCCCATTGACCGGGTGTGAGCGGACCGCAATTCGCCCGGATCGAGCATTGGTGGTGCCCTGACATGTCTGGGTGCATCACTCCGATTTCCAGTTGGCGAATCAACGCTTCGAGTTCGGCGATGCGCTGTTCGCTTTCGAGCCACCGTTCAGCCGTCGACATGTCGTCAGTGAAGAATGTGGCGACCCGTTCGCCGTCCCGATTCACGTAAACGATGGGTCCGGTGTAGGCGGTGCTGTAGCTGTGCCCGTTGTGGATTGTGTGTTCACTCATTGTCGTCTCCTGTCCGGTCGACAAGGGCGCTGAGCCGGTCGAACACTTCGGCCTCGTCGTCGCCTGGCCCGACACCACAAGAGGAGAGCCCCAGCCCGGCCCAATTCAAGAGGTCCGTCAGATCCCACCGTTGAACGAGCAAGGGTCTCCACTCTCGGCCAGGGAGCGGAACGTCGACGGGAACGATCCTGTGGTCACTCATCGGTTTGATCCTTCGCCGTGTTTCCGTTCGTATTCAATGCCCAGTTCGAGGCCGCGTCGTACGTCTGCCTCGGTCAACCCGGCAGGCAGGTATTCGTGGTCTAATCTGAGGTCGAGCACCTCCCGGATGAGGTACGCCTCCCGGGCCTCAAGTGCGGTGATGCGGTCGAGGGCTCCGCGAACATCGCACGGCGACCATTGCTCACACACCGGGCATCGGTTCATCCGGTCGACGATGCCATCAGGCACGGTCTCCGTGTGCATCACCATTTCTCTCGGGCTGGCTGCCAGCCACCCGTATTGGAGCGGATGGGCATCCCGCAGCCGGCCGGTCAGGTCACCGGTCATCGGGGTCTCCTGTCAGAGACTCGTCGGTCTGCTGTGTGACGAACACCCGACGCCCGCCGATGTTCCTGTCGTAGTGGCACACACCCTCACACTGGTGTCTCCAGCATTCGCGGCAGTCCATCCACGACCATCCGCACACACACCCGTCGTACCGGGTCAGTCTGGCGTTCGGACCTGTGGTGGACGCCTCGTCAAGCGTTCCGTGTGTCCCGTACGTGTTCGCTTTC
>JAAETH010000339.1 GCA_024228575.1 Actinomycetes bacterium | reverse complement strand
GTGCATGTTGATGGGTGAGGGGTCATCTCAGGGGTCAGGTGGGTTGGGTGTGGCTGGTGTGCCTGTTGAGTTGGTTGAGGCTGTGTCGGCGGTTGAGAAGGCACTCACAACCGATGTGGGGGTGCTTGGGGCTGATGTTCGTCGTGAGTGTTTGGGTCTGTTGACGGGGTTGAGGAATCGTGTCGAGGCTTTGGACGCTGTTGTGGTTGGTGCTGCTGATGATCCCGGGGTGTATGCGACTGGTCCCGAGGGTGGAGCCGCGACGTTGCGTGCCCTGCTGTATCGGACCTGTAACGGCCATAAGGGTGCGCTGGCTGGGCGTGTGACGCGTGCTGGGAAGCTGCAGTTGATGCCGTTGGTGAATGAGGCGTTCGGGGCCGGGTTGGTCACTGTTGATCATGTGCGTGTTCTTGGTGAGTTGACCCAGGCCCGCTTCTACCCCGATTTCATCGACGCCGAAGCGATGCTCGTCGATTGGGCGTGTTCGATGGGTTGGGACGATTTCTACAAGGCCATCGAGGCATGGAAGACGGCTGCCGACGGGTCAGAGCCAGATCTCAAGGATCAGAAGGACCGCCAGGCGCGGTCGGTGAAACTGTCTCGTGGTTGGAAAGACCGCGGGAACCTGGCTGGGACCCTCACGCCAGAAGCACGCCAAATCGTTGGCGGAGAGATCGATCGCATCGCTCTCATGTTGTTGAAACATGACCGTGCCGAAGCCAAGAAACGTCTCGGCCGCGACGACATCACCAACAACGATCTCGCCCGCACCCCACAACAACGCCGCCACGACGCTCTCGTTGTTTTGGCCGAGCGTTCCAACGGTGCTGACGCTGACGCGACCATGGCCTCACCGTTGCTCTATATCCGAACAACAGAACAGACTCTGGCCGCTGCGCTCGCCAAAGCGGCCGGTATCGACGCTGACGCGGTCTCGGTCGAGGATCTTGAGTGCGAGTTCGATGACGGCACACAACTCACCTACGCCCAGTTGGTCAAGTATTTGGTCGACGCCAAGATCCGCACCGTGGTCCAAGGTTCCGATGGCGAGGTCTTGCATTTCGGTAGGACCCGACGCTGGTTCACCAAAGCCCAAAAGGAAGCCCTCGCGTATCGCGACCGGTTCTGCGAGTGTGGCTGTGGGCTACTCGCCCGACATGTCGACGCCGATCACCACATCGCGTGGGAAGACCTCGGCGACACAGACCTCACCAACGCCGTTGCGCGCTGTCGCACAACACACACACGCAAGTCCGTCTACGACAACGCCAAACGCCGCCAACAACGCCAACAACGAAACGAAACAACCCGCCAACAACGACTCGCCGAAAACCACACCCCAATCCACCAAAGACCACCACCCCAAATATTCGGACGATCACCCACAGACCCCGACCCACCCAACAACCCTGATCCAACCGACGAAACACACTCCTGAACCCTCAAGCGCACGTTCTTCCGGTCGTTAGGTATCTTTAAGTAGCTAAAGATACCTAGTGGGTCTCGATGGATACAGAATTGTGGCCTCCGGTCACCTATGAGGAGAGGGCGTGGGCGCCGTCGTCGACCGCGATGATGTCGCGGACCCAGCAACGGCGCCACAGGGGTCCCTATCGTGCCGCGGTCCCGGCTCCGATAGCGGGTGCCGAGGTGCTGGGCCTCGACACCGAAACCCTGGCGAGGGCCGACGATGCATCGGTCGCTATCTCCCGATTCGACGAATCGTTCGGCAGCCAGCTCACGCCTTTCTCGGCGATCTTGTTGCGCTCCGAATCGGTCGCCTCGAGCCAGATAGAGAACCTGACATCCTCAGCGAAGGCGATTGCGCTCGCCGAGCTCGACGGTGGCAGAGCGAATGCCGCCGTCATAGTCTCGAACACCAGGGCCATGCAGGCTGCGATCCGGATGGCCGACAATCTCGACGCAGCCGCAATCATCGAGACACACAGGGTGTTGCTCGAGTCGTCGACACCCGAGCAGGTCGGAGGCTGGCGAGACCAGCAGGTTTGGATCGGCGGAAGGGCTTTCGGGCCACACCAGGCCGTCTTCGTCCCCCCGCATCACGAGCGGGTGCCGTCGGCGATGGACGACCTGATGTCGTTCCTCGGGCGCGACGATCTGCCCGTTCTGGCCCATGCTGCGATCGGTCATGCCCAGTTCGAGACCATCCATCCATTCCCCGATGGGAACGGACGGACCGGAAGAGCGATCCTTCACGCCCTGCTCAGGGCGAAGGGACTGACCAGGTCGGTGAACGTTCCGATATCGGCGGGTCTGCTCGCCGATATCGGTGCCTACTTCGCTGCACTCGGGAGTTACCGCGAGGGCGACCCAAATCCGATCGTGGGTTTGGTGGCCGACGCTTCGTTTCTAGCCATCGAGAACGGCACTGTCTTGGTGCGCGAACTGAGGCGGCTGAGGGACGACTGGGGCCACCGGGTATCGGCCAGGGCCGACTCGGTCGTTTGGGCAATTGCCGACATGTTGCTGCGCCAGCCGGTCATCGACTCGGTTGTGGTCCGTCGCGATACCGGGGTTGCCCCGGTCAACGCCAGACGGGCCATCGAGCGACTGGTCGACGGTGGTGTACTGAGTGAGATCACCGGAAACCGTCGAGATCGACGTTGGGCAGCTGCCGAGGTGCTCGAAGAGCTTGACGCCTTCGCCGCCCGCGCCGGGCGCCGCAGGTTCGGCTAGCAGCGATCGTGAGTCAGGCGTGAGGTCGCGAGTCGCCGCCTCAGCCTTCCTCGAAAGCACGCGGGTCGGGGCACGAGCACACCAGGTGACGGTCGCCGTAGGCCTCGTCGATGCGGCCGACCGGTACCCAGTACTTGTCGGAGCGCAGCCCGTCGACGGGGTAGGCCGCCTCCTGTCTCGAGTAGGGATGGCTCCACTCGGTCGCCAGCAGATCGGTCGCAGGATGGGGGGAGTTGACGACGGGGTTGTCGTCCGCGGGCCACTCGCCGGCGCGAACCTTCTCGATCTCGGCTCGGATCGAGATCATCGCGTCGCAGAATCGGTCGATTTCGCCAAGGCTCTCGCTCTCGGTCGGTTCGATCATGAGCGTGCCCGGAACGGGGAACGACATCGTCGGGGCGTGGAAGCCGTAGTCGATGAGCCGTTTGGCTACATCGGCCACCGAGACCTCCTCGAGCTGGCGTACGTCGACGATGCACTCGTGGGCGACCAGGTTGTTCGGGCCCGTGTAGAGCACCGGAAAGGCATCGTTCAGTCGCTTGGCGATGTAGTTGGCATTCAGAATCGCCACCTGGGTGGCGCGGACGAGGCCTTCGGCCCCCATCAACGTTACGTACATCCACGAGATCGGAAGCACCCCGGCAGAACCCCAAGGTGCAGCGGAGATGGCTCCGGGACCGGTCTCGGGCCCGGCCTCGGCCACGACGGGGTGGTTCGGCAGGAATGGCGCCAGGTGCGCCTTGCACGCCACCGGTCCCACACCCGGACCTCCACCACCGTGGGGTATGGCGAAGGTCTTGTGCAGGTTCAAGTGGCTGACATCGCCGCCCCATTCGCCCGGCGGCGCCACGCCGACGAGGGCGTTCAGGTTGGCGCCGTCGACATATACCTGCCCACCCGCGTTGTGGATCATCGAGCAAACCTCGCGAACGGTCTCCTCGAATACTCCGTGGGTCGATGGATAGGTGATCATCAGCGCACCCAGCACGTCGCCGTGAACGTGGATCTTGGCCTTGAGGTCATCGAGGTCGATGTTGCCAAAATCGTCACAGGCCACCACGACGACCCGCATGCCGGCCATGATTGCTGACGCAGCGTTTGTGCCGTGGGCCGATTCTGGAATGAGGCAAACCGACCGATCGGTGTCGCCTCGGGACAGGTGATACTGGCGGATGGCCAGAAGCCCGGCCAGCTCGCCCTGTGAGCCGGCGTTGGGCTGGAGACTGACGGCGTCGTAGCCGGTGATCTCGACGAGCATCGACTCGAGCTCGTGGATCATGTGCAGGTACCCACTCGCCTGGTCGAGTGGGGCAAAGGGATGGATGCGGCTGAACTCGGGCCACGTGATCGGCTCCATCTCCGTTGTCCCGTTCAGCTTCATGGTGCAGCTACCCAGTGGGATCATCGCTCTGTCGAGGGCGACGTCCTTGTCCGACAGGCGTCGCATGTAGCGCAACATGTCGGTTTCGGAGCGGTAGCGATGGAACACCTCGTGTGTCAGGAACTGCGACGTCCGTCGCGAGCCTGCGGGGAGGCCATCGGGCGCGTCGAGCTCGACGTCGGCGACAGCAGCGTCGATGCCGAATGCCCTCCAAACGGCGTTGACCGTGGCATTGTCTGTGGTCTCGTCGAGGCTGACTCCGATCAGATCCGAGCCGATACGGCGTAGGTTGATGCCATCGTCGTAGGCCGCCCAAGAGATCGATTTGGCGCGGTCCGGGACCCTGACCGTGATGGTGTCGAACCAGTGATCGTTCAAGACCTCGAAGCCGGCATCGGTGAGACCCTTTGACAACACCGACGTCAGCCGGTGGACCCTGGTCGCAATTCGGGTGAGTCCTTCTGGGCCGTGGTAGACGGCGTACATCGAAGCGACGACGGCCAGCAGCACCTGCGCCGTGCAGATATTCGAGGTCGCCTTCTCGCGCCGGATGTGTTGCTCGCGGGTCTGCAACGAGAGCCGCATTGCTGGTCGCCCGGCCGAGTCGACCGAGACGCCGACCAGGCGCCCCGGCATGGATCGTTTGAGCTTCTCGCGCACGGCCATGAACCCTGCGTGAGGGCCGCCGAACCCGAGGGGAACGCCGAATCGCTGGCTGGAGCCGACGACGATGTCGGCGCCCCATTCACCTGGGGGAGTGAGCAGCGTGAGGGCCAAGAGATCGGCGGCGACGGCCACGATGCCCCTCGTTTCATGAACCTGTTCGACGAGTGAAGCCAGCTGGTCGACCGGTGTTACCTGACCAGACGAGCCCGGGAACTGAACCAGCACTCCGAAGGCCGACTCGGGTTCGAGGTCAACTAGAGGGTTACCCACCACGACGTTGATTCCAAGGGGTTTCGCCCTGGTAGCCACGACGTCGATGGTCTGAGGATGACAGTCGGCATCGACGAAGAACGTGTTCGACTTCGACCTCGCCGACCGACGGGCCAACGTCATGGCCTCGGCGGCCGCGGTGCCCTCGTCGAGCAGCGAAGCGTTGGCCATATCGAGTCCGGTGAGGTCCGAGATCATTGTCTGGAAGTTCAGCAATGCCTCGAGGCGCCCCTGGCTGATCTCGGGCTGATATGGGGTGTAGGCGGTGTACCAGGCGGGTGACTCGAGCAGTCTTCGCACGATGACGCTGGGCGTGAATGTGTCGTAGTAGCCCATCCCTATGAGTGAGGTGGCGACGATGTTGCGATTGGCTCGTGCCCGCAGTCGCGCGAGCGCATCGAGCTCGGTCGTTGCAGGAGGAAGGCTCAATGCCGATTCGGTACGGATGCCACCGGGCACTGCAGCCTCGACCAAGTCCTCGAGTGACTCGTAGCCGAGGTAGTCGAGCATGTGGGTCACCTCTTGTTGCGACGGCCCGATATGGCGACCGACAAATGCGTCGCTGTCGGCGAGCGCAGAGATGGTGGGAAGGTTTGTCATCGTTGACTCCTCAGCCTCTAGGCAAGAGTTGGATCAGCGGGCGTAGCGCTGCTGGACAAAGGGCAGTTCGGTGACGATGACCTGTTCGGTCCTGCCTCGCACGTCGGCGTCGAGGGTTGTGCCGATCTCGGCCAGATCGGAACGCACGAGACCCATCGCCACGGGTGCATCGATCGTCGGGCCAAACCCTCCAGAGGTGACGATGCCGGCGCTCTCTGCATCGGCATCGGTCAGGATCGATCCGTCGCGCACCGGGCGGCGGCCTGTTGGGCGTAGTCCCACACGAACCCTGCCGACTCCGTTAGCCAATTGAGCCTGGATGATGTCGGCACCGATGAACCCACCTTCTTCGCGACGTCTCTTCTGCATCGCCCACACGAGGTCTGCCTCGACCGGTGTCACATCCTCGGTGAGTTCGTGGCCATAAAGGCACAAACCTGCTTCGAGTCGGAGGGTGTCGCGGGCACCGAGGCCTGCCGGCCTGACCTCAGGCATTGCGAGCAGGACCCGCGCCAGATGTTCGGCCTCGTCGCCGGCCACGGTGATCTCACAACCGTCCTCTCCCGTGTAGCCAGATCGGGACACCGCGCACTCGAGACCATCGAGTTCGACCACAACAACGTCCATGAACTTCGTCTCTGCGACGGCCGGGTTGAGGCGCGCGAGCACCTCAACAGCCCTCGGTCCTTGGAGTGCGATGAGCGCGAGGTCGTCGCGGTAGACGATCTCGACGGACTCGAGATTTGCCCGAAGGTGGTCGATGTCGACATGTTTGCGCGATGCATTCAACACCGCCACATACGGGGCACCTGGATCGACGTTGGTACGTGTGATCATGAGATCGTCGATGACCCCGCCCCTGGCGTTGGTCAGGAAGGAATACCGCTGGCGACCCGGTTTCAGGGTCTTGATGGCTGACGGCAGGACCTTCTCGAGTTCGGAGCCGACGTGTTCGGCGTCACCGCGGAGTTCGACGATTCCCATGTGTGACACGTCGAACAGGCTGGCAGCGGAGCGTGTGTGGTTGTGCTCGGCGACCACACCTTCGTACTGGACGGGCATCGAGTAGCCGGCGAATGGAACCAGTCGGCCACCCAGTTCGAGGTGTAGGTCGTACAAAGGGGTCGTGTGGAAGGAGTCTCGTGTGGGGTCGCTCATGTATCGGTGTCCAGCGTCGTGTCGGGTTTGACGCCCCCCGCTGTCATGGCACCTGAGAGATTGGCCCCTTCGGTGGACACGGGACCGCTTTCGCGGACGTGCCTCTCTCCAGCGTCGCCCCTGTGGTGTGGTCCCGTTTGCCTGAGCGTTTCCGGGGGCGGTTGCGCCTTCGGCGGTCAGACGGCCCGATGGCCGGTGACTCTCTCCCACACCACAGCGGTGGCACTCAGGACTCTACCAATTTCGGCTCAAGCCTGCATCGACCGAACCCGATGATTGCCCTCGTACCTATGCAACGACCTGGAGACATCTGCATGAATCAACAGTCAGGCATTGTTCGCCGAGTCTTCGCGACCGGCGCGGCGTTGGCACTCGCGGCCGGGCTGGCGGCGGGCCCGGCCGGAGCCGTCGATGGAGCCGACACCACCGAAGACAACGACGACATCCTCGCGGCCCTGGAAGCCGCTGGTGTGGATGCCTCAAGTGTCGCACCGGCCCTACTCGAGCGAATCAACCTGAAGTTGGATGCAGCGATCGAGAGCGGAAACCTCACCGAGGAGGAGATCGCAGGGATCGAGGATCTGCGCGATTCGGGCGAGCTCGAGGCGAAGATCGCCGAGCGCGTCGAGGAGAAGCGAGAGGAGCGCGAGGCCAAGCGTGAGGCGGCAATTGACCGTCTGAGCGAGGCCGGCATCGAGGTCGAGGACGGCCAGTCGATTCGTGAGGCGCTCGATGAAGCGGGTTTCGAGCACGACGAGATCCGTGATCTGATGAAGTCGATCGCTCCCCGTCACAGCGACGACTCTGAAGAGGGTGATGACGAGGGCGAAGGCGACAGGAGTGTTGTCGACGAGATCATCGACGTGGCCCTGCGTCGCGGGCGCCCCGACCTCGACGGTGATGGGGATGTTGACGCGGACGATCGTGAGGCGCGTGAGGAGCGGCGGGAGGAACGAAAGTCAGAGCGCAGACAAGATGGCGACGCGGGCGGTGGCACCGAAGTCGACGGCGACGAAGCCAATGACGACGACACGACCGGTGAACGGGCCGAGGACGGCAACGCCGACGGCACCGAATCCGACGACGAGGACGGCAACGCCGACGGCACCGAGGGAGACGACTCCACCGACGGAGACGAAACCACCGAGGCAGACGAAACCACCGACGGAGACGAAACCACCGAGGCAGACGAAACCACCGAGGCAGACGAAACCACCGAGGCAGACGAAACCACCGAGGCAGACGAAACCACCGACGGAGACGAAACCACCGAGGCAGACGAAACCACCGACGGAGACGAAACCACCGAGGGAGATGCTGATGGCTCTGAAGGTGTAGGAGACGGTGAGGCCGAAGGGGACGGCGCCACCAGCTGAGGAATCCGTTGACGAGAGTGCCCTTGTGTGTGGGCATCTGGCAGATGCCCCGCTCTTGAGCGGGGCATCCGCTTCGCGTCTTGCGAGATCAAGACTCAGGCTCAACCCGAGCATGAGGGTTGCCGATGGAGAAGTCCAGGTCTATCCGGAGGATGTTTGTGGGCAGCACATTGAACAAGGTCGCCACAGTGGTTGTTGGTGCCACACTGGCATTGGGCGCGTGTGCGTCCGACGATGTATCACCAACAGCGGTCGAAACACGCGACGAAACCGCCGCAACAATCGCACAGGCAACTGATGATGCTGCGGCACCCATCGACATTCCCGGGGCCGGTGACGACGATGAACCCGCCGGTCTGGCACGCGCCGAACCCGAGGCCGCTCCTGCTGATACCGAAGCCGACGGCGAATCGGGTGAACCGACATCGAACGATGGTGTCGCAGTCATCGGAGACGTCAGTGATGACGGGGTGCTCGCCGCGGCGGTGATCATCATGTCCGATGGCGACCTCGAAGGAGCCATCGCCGACGGTGTGGTCACCGAAGCGGAAGCCGAAGCTGCGCTGGTGGCGATCGAGAGTGGCACCCTGGGGCAATACGCCGATTGACGACGATGCTTCGGTTGTGTCCTCCGCGTGACAACCTGTGGGAATCACAGGGGGAACCATGGCTGGTCAATCGATACGTCTGCGACAGGTGGCCCTCGTGGCGGCCGATCTGGAGGGATCGGTGTCGTCGTTGTGTGAGGTGATGTCTGTCGAGAAGTGTTTCCGAGATCCGGGGGTCGGTCAGTTCGGTCTCGACAACGCACTCATGGCCATCGGTGACACATTCCTCGAGGTCGTCTCGCCGTTTCGAGAAGGAACCACCGCCGGGCGCTACCTTCAGCGTCGAGCGGGCGATGGTGGATACATGGCGATCTTCCAGATGGCCGACCTGGCGGCCGCCAGGCAGCGCGTCGACGACGCTGGCCTGCGGACGGTATGGAGCCACGATTCACCCACGATGTCGGGTACCCACCTGCATCCTGGCGACGTACCCGGCGCCATCGTCTCACTCGACCACTCCGAACCCGAGGCCGACTGGGAGTGGGCGGGTCCGGGCTGGCGAGACCATGTCAGGACAGAAGCGGTCGACCTCATCTGCGGGCTCGATGTGCAGACCGACCGGCCCGATGATCTCGCGGCGATCTGGGCGCAGGTACTCGGCGTTTCCCGGCAAGGGGACGAGATCTCTCTGAACGACGATCAGGTCATCCGGTTCGTGGCGCCCGACGATGGTCGTCCCGAGGGTATTCGGGGATTTGACGTCCGAGCAACAGACCGCAGCCTCGCCGGTTCCGAAGTCGAGACCGTAGGGGTACGAATCCGCTTCGTCTGAGGCAACCTCCTGGTTCGAGCCGCTATTCGCTGCGGTCGAGCCATAAGGGTCAGCTACCAGGAGGCAGCGGTGTAACCATCGCCTGGCAAATTGACGAGCGACGTTCCGTCGAATGCGTGAGCCCGGCCTCGACCGTCGACAACCAGTAGCCAGGTTCCGGACGAATCGAAGTCGAGATCGACCACCCCACCCAGGTCCGCGAACACGACTCTGTCGACAACCGAACCCGAAGACGGGTCGACGACCGCCAGCACTGTGTCCGATGTGGTGCCCATACCTTCCTGTACGACGAGCGCGTTGCCTGCACCGAGGCGGGGCATCGTCCACGTTCCGCTGGCCGGTGCGAGCATGGCAGTGCTCGAACGGCTGACGGCATCGACCATCACAACGACGGTAACTCCAAGCGAATTGGCACCACCCACCGCGAGTAGCGACCCATCTGGGGACCAGTCGACCGAGGTTGCCGTGACAGCCGGGCCGAGGTCGATGGCGTGTTCGGTCAGCGATGTCACGTCGACGATCGTGACCCCGCCCTGATGGGTTACGTAGGCGACAGAGTTGCCATCGGGTGAGACGGCAGGCGCCGCCCCCGCCATCGGCTCCGATTCTGAAGCGTCGGCCAGATTGACCGTCGAGATCGATGCGAAGCCATCGACGCAGCACAGGGCAAACCGAACCGACGCCGTCGAAGGGTCGACGTCGACGCTGACGGGCGTGGATGGTCCGGCTGCGTCTTCGGGGTCGACCTCGAGGCGGACCTGATGGACAGTCCTTGCGGCGCCGTCACCGGTGGCGACGAGCACCACGGCCTCGCCACCCCTCACCACGACCATCGATGCGGGCATCGCCGATGTTGCCGATGGCTCTCCGGGTACGGCTGTTGTTGTGTCGACGTCCGAATCGGTTTCCGAATCCGGGGTTGTTGATCCATTCTTGTCCGGTACCGAAACGGTCGTGTCCGATGTTGTCTCGGTTGTTGTGTCGGGTGTTTCGTCGGTGGTGTCTTGGCGCGGAGAGCCACTCGGAGAGGTTGCGACGCTCGGCAAAGGAATCGTGGCCGAGTTGTTGGTGTCGAACTCGAGCGCGGGGCCCGCAGCGTTCGTTGGAATCACCGAGGGCAGAACCAGCTCGGAGTCGAAGGGAGGATCGGCGCCTGGGTCCTGTGACGAGTTCTCGGCAGCGTCGGTTGTTGTGCTGTCACCGGCCTCCTCCGAGCTTTCGAAGTACGAACACGCACCGACCAGCGGAGCGGCCGCGGCCAGGGCTGCGAACCTGACCAGCCAGATGCTGTGGCGATGTTTGGACGACATGGGACTCCGAACCTCTGTGGATCGGTTCCCATCGGAATATCGGCAATGTGTTGTGAGGCTCGCGATCCCAGAGGACGGGTCACCAGCGCAGAGCCGCAGGTGCGTCGGAGCGAACGGCCGGATTGCCGGGCCGAACGGGCTCGACCGGCGCGTATGGCTCGCCGAGAGATGGACGCAGATCTGGTTCGCCCTTGTTGGGCCACATGGCCATCGCTCGTTCGGCCTGGGCAGCAATGGTGAGGCTCGGATTGACTCCGAGGTTCGCAGAAACGGCGGCGCCATCGACCACGTGAATACCCTCGGCCCCATAGAGGCGGTGGTACGGGTCGATGACCCCGGTCTCTGAGGAGTCGCCTATGGGACAACCACCGATCAGATGGGCGGTGGCGGGGATATCCAACACGGCCTCGTTCCAGCCACCCCCCGGCTGCCCGCCGATGTTCTTTGCCGCTCGCCTGGCCGTTTCGTTCGCAGCAGGAATCCACGTCGGATTGGGTTTGCCGTGTCCCTGGGTGGATGCCAACCGAGTGCGACGGGTCAGGAGTCCCTTCTTCGGGAACGTCCGTAGCGAGTTGTCGTGTGACTGCATGACGAGGATGATCATGCTGCGTTCGCTCCAGCGCCTCACAGACAGGCTGCGAGCGAACTGGATGGGATGTCGAACAATCTGGCTGAGGAAACGAACCGGTCGCGGTACAGACCCGCCCCCATCGACGAGTGTCGTGGTCAGCAGGGCCATCGAGTTTGAGCCCTTGCCGTAGCGCACGGGCTCGACATGGGTCTCTTCGTCTGGATGGAAGCTGCTCGTGATGGCGACCCCACTGGTGAAGTCGTGGGTCGAGTTGCTCGGAGCGGTGGCGCTCACGATTGCCTCACTGTTGGTGCGCGTCAGTTCACCGAGCCTCTCGGAGGCGTTGGGAAGTCGGCCGCGATCGACGAGATCGAACAGCAGGCGCTGGGTGCCGAGCGCGCCCGCCGCGAACACGACATGGCGAGCTGAAATGGTCGATGCGGAGCGCTTGCGAAGACCGGGTCTTGTGGTTCGCACAACCCATCGTTCGCCTTGCCTTTCGACGTCGACGACCTCGGTGCTGGCCCTGATCTCGACCCCGAGGGACTCGGCCAGGTGCAGGTAGTTGACATCGAGGGTGTTCTTGGCTCGATGCCGGCAGCCGGTCATACACGCGCCACACTCCTTGCAGCCGGCCCTGTCGGGGCCCCCGCCGCCGAAGAACGGGTCCTTTGACGGTGTTCCAGGGCCTTCGCCGAAGAACACCCCCACAGGGGTCCTGCGGTAGGTGTCGCGAACACCCATCTCGTCGGCGACTCGCATCATGACCAGATCTGCCGGCGAATCGTGTGGGTTTTCCACAACACCCAACATTCGTTTTGCGGTGTCGTAGTGGGGGGCTAGTTCGAGCCTCCAGTCGGCAATGTGTGCCCATTGACCGTCGCTGTAGAACTGGGGGAGAGGCTCGTACAGAGTGTTGGCGTAGACCAGGCTTCCACCGCCCACACCAGCGCCGGACAGGACCATGACATCGCTCAGAAGGTTGATGCGCTGGATGCCGTGGCACCCGAGTTTGGGGGCCCACAAGAACCGGCGCGTGTCCCAGGATGTCTCGGCGAAGTCGTCGCTGCCGAAACGTTTGCCCGCCTCACAGACGATCACCGACCAGCCCTTCTCGGCCAGGCGCAGGGCTGAGACCGCACCGCCGAAGCCGCTTCCGATGACGACCACATCGACTTCGTCGCGGCCGGTTCGAGCGGGGGACAGATCATCATTCACGCGTGACAGTCTGCCTCCGGCGAACGGTGGAGGGTGGGGCCTTTCGACCTTTCGTGACTATCCAAATGGTGTGATCACCACGTCGCCGAACGTGGCGTCTGCCTCGTGAGCGAACAGGGCGATCGACCCATTGTGGGGAGCCGGTTGACCACCGGCGGTGGTGAACTCCTGCCAGCCGGTCGGCTCGGGTCCGTCCGATCTCCACACACGCCAGCGATAGGTAGTGACAGCACCCCCGATGACCTGCATCCGGATCTGATGTGTCTCGCCGGGATTGACCGAGTACCCACTCGTCTGCTGGGTCTCGATCTCGTGGTTGAGCATCGTGGCATTCGTGGAACCATCCTGGCGCCATTTGACCCATGCCAGGGCGCCGAAGGGCACAAATCCATCGTCGTCGGGTTTGAAGCCGATCAGGGGGTCATCGCCGTCGGGGTTCGACGAATGCCCGGTCCAGTGGGCGGCGATACCGATTCCCGCCCCGTACGACGGCCATGCGAGGTGGTCCGGGGTCAGGCTGTGGACGGTGAATGACGTGCGGACCTCGTAGCTCTCCCATGTGATGTGGCCGATGCTGGCTATCCGGTCATAGCCTGCGTCGACAGTACGAAGACCGTCGTTGGTGATCCTCCACTCGCCATCGACAACAAGACCGACTTCGTCCACCGAATCGATTGCACTCCAGTCGACGTTCATGTTCGGGCGAACAGGTGCGGGCCGATAGTTGATCGAGACGACCGTGGTCGTCTGCATGCCATCGTCATCGGTGGCGACAAGGGTCACCCGGTTGACGCCGGTGTGTAGTTCGGTGACGGGGATGTCGACGTTGAAATCGCCATCTTTGACGAGCCTGCGATCGGTCGCTCCCAGCCTCATCGAGCGTTCGGGCCCGTCGTCGAGTTGGGCGGTCAAACTCTCGACCTCGCCATCGGAGTCGGACACGTTTCCGAGAATGTTCACAAATCGCTGCGGCACACCGCTGGTTCCGATGGTGCGCGACGCACCCCCGAACAGATCGATGGCAGGTGCTTCCGGTGAGGGGTCGGGGTCAGGTGTCGGGTCGGGGTCTGGTGTCGGGTCGGGGTCTGGTGTCGGGTCGGGGTCTGGTGTCGGGTCGGGGTCTGGTGTCGGGTCGGGGTCTGGTGTCGGGTCGGGGTCTGGTGTCGGGTCGGGGTCTGGTGTCGGGTCGGG
>JAAETH010000338.1 GCA_024228575.1 Actinomycetes bacterium | reverse complement strand
GGAGATCCGGCCGTGACCGCAGGCAGCATCGAGAATGACCGCGGGCTCGGTGATCCCCAACGTCGAGATGATCTCGTCGACCTCACGACGGCTCCGTTGCGCCGTCAACGTGGGCTCGTAGAACCAGAGGTAGTCCTCATTGAAGGTCGCTTCGGTATCGAACCCGCCCGCGGTCATCCCCAAACAGTCCCACACCCGGCTGTCACGGGCCCCGCTATTCGCTCACCACCAACCAGAACCCGACCAAGGCGTCCCATATTGTCCGCCCGATATCCCATCACCGACCATCACCTGCATATCGCCGGGACTGTGGCGACGCATAGCAGGTAGTCGGATCAGGTATCACTTCGATACCATGGGCCCATGGCCATGACCCTGCGACTCACCGACGATGAACAAAACGCACTCCGCCGTCGAGCCGAACTCGACGGCATCTCCATGCAAGAAGCCGCTCGCCGCGCCGTACGCGAGTTCGTCGCCCGCAGCGAACACCGAGACCGCGTGACCGCCGCATCCGAACACATCCTCGATGTCCACGCCGACGCGCTGCGCCGCCTCGGCGAATGAACAACCCCACCGAATACCTCGACATCGACGACCTCCTCGAGCTGGCCCGGGCCCTCCTAGGCGACCCCCCACCCGTCCGCGACATAGGACTAATTGGCTCAGCTGTTGCCCGCCCCCAGACCACTGTCCTCGGCCAAGACGCCTACGAAGACATCTGGACCAAGGCGGCTTCCCTACTCGACTCGATCGTGAACAACCACGGACTCATCGACGGGAACAAACGCCTCGGCTGGCTCGCAACCGCTGTCTTCCTCGAGCTCAACAACCACAGCGTCGCAGCAGCCGCCAACGACCCCGTCTTCGAACTCGTCACCCGGGTCGCCACCTGCAACCTCACCATCGAGCAACTGGCTGACGAGCTCCGCGCCCTTGCCTGACCCCAACCAACAGCACCCCATATTGTCCGCCCACAACCGCGCCCATCGACCGCCCCCGATCGGTTCTGCGTCGCAAGCTGACCCGGCGGTGGACGCAGCCCGATCGCTCAGATCGCTCGTAGCGGTAGCCGACTTCGCTGACGCTCGCGAGGAAGCTGAGGGCAGACCGCGTGATGTGGATGCGCTCAGCGAGTCATCGTTCCAGACGACGCCGGTATTCGGATCTAACGTCGGTCTCGGCGAAAGAGGGGGCAGCCGGTGAGTCGTGACCTGTGGTCGAAGCAACTTCGGATCGCTGGCGCCGACACCCGATTGGTCGAGGACGTGCTGGCCGGTGATGTTCCCGTCGATGGGCTCCAACACGCCGGCAGCGCAGTCCTGCACGCCGAACCCTCCGAAATCCTGGCCGCGATCACCGGCCGGGTGATCGAGGCGTTGGGTGAGCGGGGTTGGACCGGCGACGGCGAACTGATCGCCGAACTCGAGCACCATAGGGACAGCGCTGCGCTGGATCTGATTGCGTTGCCGGTCGAACTCGATCAACTGGGTGAGGCACTCGACCGGTCCGCCGGCAGCGCGTCCCACGCTGACCACCGCCGGCCCGCTTCTCTGGACGCGGGCGATCACGTCTGCGGGGTTGGACCATCGGTATTGGGGGCTGTTGACGACGAAGCAGTCAACCACTTCCTGGACGATTGCCGATC
>JAAETH010000337.1 GCA_024228575.1 Actinomycetes bacterium | reverse complement strand
GGGGTGCGACCGAACAAGTTGTGGCACTGGGCAGCAATCGCCCTCACCGCAGCCACTGTCATTCACAACCCGGGCGGATCAGCAGAGTTCGCTATCACCACCCTCGACAAGACCGGCTCGGCTATTGGATGGGCTCTCACCAGGGGCGGGTTCGACGGCGAATCCGACTACTTCACCGAACCCGAAACCCAACCAACCCCTGAACCTTCCGACGGAGCCGGGGATGACTCGGCCGCTGATGGGATCGAGTTGGAAGGCACCGCAGATCGGGTCGTTGTCGAGATCATCCAACTCCACGAACTAGTCGAAGCCACCCTCACCCCAGCGGACGGGGAGGTCGCGTCGTGAGCTTCTTCGAGGACTACGACGGGTTCCAGGCGTGGCAGACCGAGACCGATTCGTGGGTCAACAACTCTGGTGACCGCTGGTACTTCGACATCAACGACCGGGCCCTCAAGGAATCAGCCGAAGGCGTGGTCACCATCTACCCCGATGAGATCACCGGGTCAACGGCCTGGTTCAGCGACATCCTCACCAACCACCACAACAACGACGGCGGGCAAGCAGCATGACCGGCCCCGATCCTCGCTACTGGCTCCACCACACCGACCCCGACGGGTGGCACATAGCTCAACACACCGGGTCGGCCTCACCCGAGTTCCAGTGGGCCAACACCACCGATGTCGACCCCGACACCGTGGCTGGTCTTGGTCTCAACCCCGGACAGATCAGCCGTGACCAATACCTCACCCTCTGGGTTGACCAAGCGTCTTGGACCACCGACCTCAACCTCGGAGATGACGAGTGATGACGACCGCAACCCAACAACACCAGCCCGGTCATGGCCTTGTGGCGTCACCCCTGGTGGAACGAACCTACCGCTCAGCTGAAACCAGCGGTGCGCCCTGGATCATCTACGGGCCCATCGCAGCCGGCCGATTCATCCTCGCGTTGATCTGGTGCGGTATCACCCGACCAGTCCTGCGGGCCTGCGCTGCGCGCCCCTCGCTCGTGTCCGGGATCATCGCTGTCGGTGTCGGGGTGGCCTACTGGTTCTGGGTGACCGTCATCGGATTGATCCTCGCCCCCTTCGCCATCACG
>JAAETH010000336.1 GCA_024228575.1 Actinomycetes bacterium | reverse complement strand
GGTTGTGGCGCCGGTGGCATCGCGGAACTCGCGGCATGAGTTGAGGTCACTAATGCCGACGCCGACAACCTTCGCCGTGTTGGCGTTCTGTCGAGCGAACTGCTCGACGTCCGGGCCCTCAGCCCGGCAGATGCCTCACGTGGGACTCCAGAACCAGAGAACCACTGGTAGGCCATTGGTCTGAGCTGCCTGGCGGAAGTTGATGCTGGATCCGCTGGCGATGTCGACGACGGTGACGTCCGGCAAGTCTGCGGGAGCCGGGGTGCTGGTGCTCGGCGGTCGGGTGGTCGGTGCCTGGGTTGTGGCCGGGGGCCGGGTGGTGGACGTTGCTGTCGTCTCCGGTGCCGTGACGGCCGCCGTAGTGACCGTGGCCCCGGTCGTGGTGACGGTGGTGCTCGACACACTGCTCGGGCTGGGCTCATCTGAGGGTCGGGAGGCCTGGGTCGCTTCAACCGGGGCAGAGGTGACCGGCAGGTTCGGGGCGTCGGAGCCGGTGCCTTCTGGGGCAATGTCGTCGGAGGTTGACTGATCGCCGGAGTCCGGGTTCGGGGCCGTGGCGTTTGGCGCCAGCAACGGGCCAGTGGCGGCCAGCGCAACCTGATCGTCTTGCGTCTGCAGGTCGGCGAGAGCATCGACGTCGGCGGAACCACCGCATGCGGCCAAGACCAGTGCTGAAGCGAGGCCAGCGGCGACAGCCCTGGATGGGAGCTTCTGGTGGGGCGCAATGCTTCGCAAGAATCCTCCGCAGCTACCCCAAGCCGTCCGAAACTAGTGACGATTCGAGTTGGCGTCAACCATCCACATGGATGTCGCAGCGTCTTCCTGTCCGGACCGGGGCCTGCTAGAAGAGACCTATGGCCCCTACGACCACCGCCAACTCACCCGGATCTGCTGCTTCGTCCAATCGAAATGGTCCCGTCATCCGTCGTACCGCCGAGGAGTCGACACCCTGGTGGCCCGAGCCGCTCCTTCCCTCGGCCGACACCCCCAACGTGGTGGTCATCCTCCTCGACGACACAGGGTTCAGTCATCTCGGGTGTTTCGGGTCTGCGGTCGACACACCAAGCTTCGACCGCCTGGCCGAACGGGGCCTTCGCTACACGAACTTTCACACGACCGCGTTGTGTT
>JAAETH010000335.1 GCA_024228575.1 Actinomycetes bacterium | reverse complement strand
GGACTCATGACTCAGAAACTACGCGCCCTCTTCGGGCTCAAATGGAACCCGTTCTCGCCCAACGTGCCCGCCGAGGCCCTCTGGAGATCCCCCCAGATCGAGCACTTCTGCTGGCGCATCGAGGAGCTCGTGCGTGAAGGTGGCTTCGCCCTGATCACCGGCGACCCCGCTACCGGCAAGTCCGTCGCATTGCGTATCCTCGCCCATCACCCCGAGCCGCACCCCGCCGACCTGGACGCTGTGCTCACACGCCCCCAGAGCAGCCTCGGCGACCTCTATCACGAGCTCGGAGACCTCTTCGGCATCACGCTCGCACCCCACAATCGCTGGACCGGCGTCAAGACCCTGCGCCAGACCTGGCTCACCCACGTCGAGGCCACCCGATATCGTCCCATACTGCTCGTCGACGAAGCCCAGGAGATGCTCCCTTCCGTGCTCGCCGAGCTACGCATCCTCGCCTCTACCGACTTCGACTCGCGAGCCATCCTCACCGTCGTCCTGTGCGGCGATCAACGTCTCACCCAGCACTTGCGCCGCGATGATCTGCTGCCCGTGGCCAGCCGCCTCCGCGTCCGACTCCCTCTCGACTACCTGCCACCCAAGGAGCTACTCGAGTGGCTGCGTCACGTCCTCGAACAGGCCGGACAACCTCAGCTCATGACCCCCGAGGTCATGACCACACTCACCGAGCACGCCGCCGGAAACCTCCGCGTACTCGCCACCATGGCCAACGAGCTACTCGCCATGGCGGCCCGCCGAGAACTCACGCAGATCGACCAGAAACTCTACTTCGAAATCTTCGCCAACCAACACAACCGACGCCCAGCTGGGCCAGCACGTCAACAGGCAGGCATCAAATGACACTCTCCAACCAACTCCACTACGTCCAACGGGTCCTCGAACTCTACCGCGACACGCCCGGAACCTCGGGCCGCGTAAGGCCCGCCGACCGACGACTCGCCAAGACCTTCTACCAGCGGGAAGTACCCGTCTCGACCGTCCGCGCAGCACTGCTACTCGCCGTCTCCAGACGTACCTTCCGAACACTCGAGACCGACCCGCCACAAACCATCAGGTCCTTGCACTATTTTCAGCACGTAATCCAAGAGCTACTCGATCAACCGCTGCCGGACGGTTACCTCGACTACCTCTGCTGGAAACTCGCTCCCCTTCCGCCGAGTCTCTCTGCGCCGGATGACCATCAGATACCGTGATCACAATCCCATCGATTACCGTGATCGCTCTCACAAGCCGCCATCTTCATCGCCCCGGCAAGCAGCACTTCCTCCCGCTCATGCTCGGCGAAACCGAGCGGCCCTCGCTCGAAAACCCGCCGCCAATCACCGCGGTCACTCATCCGCTGGAGCACGAGATCTCGCTCACCGCCGGATACGTCAAGTACGGCCAGCGCCCCCAGGGCCTTGGATTCGGACGTCGAGCCCAATTGCTCGAGGAGGATTTGTTGTTCCTCCCCTTGTCGCGCCCGGCAGGCCTGCCACCAGACTTGCCGATCCTCGTCCCACAACAGGGCCTCGGCCTGGTCCCGGATCGCTACAAAGCGGTCCAGCGGCAGCGCCGTCGCCTGGCGCAACTCCCCGGAGCGAAACAGCCGGGTCATGATGTCGACGTACCGACGTAGAGCGAGCACCTCGGGATCGACGTCGAGCGCTCCGCAGCGCCCCTCCCCATCGACCGTGCGTACCACCACCTCGGCCATCCGGTCGTGAGACAGCGCATAGCAGGGAATCCCGTCCTCGAGCCTCCTGACCAGCAGCCGGGTGTCCGGAGCGGCGAGCCGCTCGAGGGTATTCTCGCCCTCGGCCAGGCACTCGGCAGTTGCGTCGCCCTCAGGCACGAAGGCCCGCGCGAGGTCCACCGCCGGCAGGCTGGAACCCCGACGCCCGCCTTCTTCGGCG
>JAAETH010000334.1 GCA_024228575.1 Actinomycetes bacterium | reverse complement strand
GCGTCGTAGTTCTCATCCGAGTACGCGACCAACCACCCGACCCCAGTCTTGTAGGCCAGGTCCCAGTCGAACAGATCAACCAACTTGCTGAACATCTGGATCTGGACGTCGAGATCCGTGGTGACCGTCATCAAGCCGAGGCGATGCCTGCGCTCGAAGGGGTCGGCCATCACAATGAGTGCGCCCAGGGTCCCATCTGGAGCCTCGACCACATCGAGCACGAACATGAGCGCCGGCGAAGGTAGCTCGGAGGCACCGACGTCGACAGGCGCAACCTGAGTTCCCAGCGCTACCGCAACCGCCATGACCGCTATCAAGGAACGAGCTACGGACCGTCCCACCTCAATTCCACCTTTCGCTTCAGCCACTCTGTGCGGTGGTTCCACCTGTGTCACCACTCAGAGTGTCACACAGTTGGCGGGAATGAAAGCCTGATCGAATGTAGGGCGCCGAGCCCGTTCAGTGAGTCGCCTTGACCGCGTCGAGGAGTTCGTCGACCGGCCGGTAGGTGACACCGGCGACAGACCTGTGGGCGTAGCTGATCGTGCCGTCGGCGTCGATCACGAAGATCGACCGGCGGTAGAAACCCAGGAAGCCGACGATGTCGTACATTTCGCCGACCGACTTGTTCGTGTCGGCAAACATCGGGAAGTTGAAACCTCCCTGCTTGGCGCTGAACCCCTCGTGTTTGTCGAGGTCTTGGGGGCTGATAGCAAAAACCGTCGCACCCAGATCGGCGAACTGGCCGACATCGTTGTTGTAGCTGTTGAGCTGGGCGGTGCAGACCGGCGAATTGTCGGCTGGGTAAAAGACCAGCACAACCGTGCCACCCCGATAGTCCGACAACGTGTACTCGCCCCGCTCGCCGCGGTCGACACCCGAAATCGTGAAGTCGGGAGCAAGATCTCCAACGCCGACGCCCATCGCGATTTCTCCTAGTCGTCCTGGAGCTCGGCCATGACCGAGTCGGGAACATCGAAGTTTGCGTACACACCCTGGACGTCGTCATGGTCGTCGAGGGCATCGATCACCTTCAGAACCTGCCTTGCTTCGCCGGCGGCGCCGAGCTCGATCGTGTTTTGCGGAAGCATGGTGAGGTCGGCTGAGGAGACCTCGATACCGCTTTCGACAATGGCATCGCGCACGGCCATCGTCTCGGTTGGCTCGGTGGTCACATTCCACTGCTCGCCCTCGAGGGCGACGTCTTCTGCGCCGGCTTCGAGGGCAGCCATCATGATGTCGTCCTCGTCGACAGAACCCGGGATCAGCACGACACCCTTGCGGTCGAATTGCCAGGCCACAGCACCGGGCTCGGCCAGCGAGCCACCCGACTTCGAGAACAGGGACCGGATCTCGGCGCCGGTCCGATTGCGGTTGTCGGTGAGAGCCTCCACGAAGACCGCCACACCGTTGGGCGCATACCCCTCGTAGGTGACGGGCTCGTAGGTGACACCCTCGAGTTCGCCCGTTCCACGCTTGATGGCCCGCTCGATGGTGTCGAGGGGAACCGAGTTGTCGCGCGCCTTCTGGTACATCGTGCGAAGGGTTGCGTTCGAGTCGAGCTCGCCCCCACCTTCACGAGCGGCAACCTCGACCTGGCGGATGAGCTTGGCGAACAGCTTGCCGCGCGCCTTGTCGGCCGCGCCCTTCTTGTGCTTGATCGTCGCCCATTTTGAGTGTCCCGACACGTATCGACCTCG
>JAAETH010000333.1 GCA_024228575.1 Actinomycetes bacterium | reverse complement strand
GTTGCCAAACGGCCTGCTGCGAACCGCCCGAACTCGGCGATGACGCTCCCTGTGCTGGGCACGACGACATGGTGAGGTGTAGCCGCGAAACGCGGTGAGCGACCGAAGCTCACGACGACGGGGTGACGGGAATCGAACCCGCGTTCTCAGCTTGGGAAGCTGATGTTCTACCATTGAACTACACCCGCACGACCACGGAAGTGGCCATGAGATGGGCAGTGTAGCGCTGTTGACGGCACACCCCGGGTCGTCAAACTACGATGCTGCGACCATGATTCTGTCCGACCGCACCATCCGCGCCGAGATCGCTGCAGGCCGCATCATCATCGAGCCTCTCGACGAGTCCTGCATCCAGCCTTCGTCGGTAGACCTCCACCTCGACGACACGTTCCGCGTGTTCCTGAATCACAACCGTCGTGTCATCGACGTCAAGGAAGACCAGACCGAACTGACCGAAGAGGTAGTGGTCGAGGGTGACGACGCCTTCATCCTCCACCCTGGTGAGTTTGCTCTCGGAGCAACCCTCGAGCGCGTTGCCATCCCCGACGACCTGGTCGGTCGCATCGAGGGGAAGTCGTCGCTCGGCCGCCTCGGGCTGCTCATCCACACCACGGCGGGCTTCGTCGACGCGGGTTGGGATGGTTATCTGACTCTCGAGCTCTCGAACGTCGCCAATCTTCCCATCACGCTGTACCCGGGTATGAGAATCGGCCAGATCAGCTTCATCAAGATGACCACGCCGGCCGACGTTCCCTACGGCGCCGACCAGCTGGGATCGAAGTACAAGGGTCAGCGTGGCCCGACGCCCAGCCGCTATCACGAGAACTTCAAGTAGCACGCGTCGTGTCGTGATCGCCTTCGGCGCACGATCTCGCCGCTGAGCGCGTCTATTTGGATCTGGGGCTTGTCTTCGGGTTCATCATGGTGACCGGCGGGCCAACGCTCGCGGATAGATCAGCCCTGGTTCTTCTCCTCGGCCAGTGCTGCTGCCTGGCCCTTCCAGTCCTCACGGTCGATGCGATCGGGGAACGACTGCTCTTCTTCCAGAGCGTCGATCTCATCCTGACTGAGAGCCGCTATCTGCTCGAAGGTCAAGATGTCCTTCGTGTGCAGCCAGGCCTCGAGCACAGGCCCGATGCCCTTGATGCGTTTCAGATCGTCGGGAGCGACCTCTGCTTCTGGGGCCTGGACTTCCTCGACGACCGGCGATGCGAGTGTGGCTACCTCGCCCTCGGCTGGGGTGTCGTAGATGAGTTCGGTCGGGGTCTCGATGTGTCGATCACCGGCCTCGGCGTTCTCGATTGCCTCGAGGAGGTGCATCGAGATGTCGGCGACCTTGACCTGGTCGTCTTCGGCC
>JAAETH010000332.1 GCA_024228575.1 Actinomycetes bacterium | reverse complement strand
GACTCCGAGCATTGCTCCGACGGGCCGGCGACACCGGAGATGGACCGATCACCGCTGGCCCGCTATCGCTTGATCCCCAGAGCTATGAGGTTCGCCACTCAGGTCGGGTCCTCGACCTGACCAGGACGGAGTTCGAGATCCTCCACCTGCTGATGCGAAACATGGGCATCGTGTTGGAACGAGGTGTCATGTACGAAAAGATCTGGGGCTACGACTTCGAGCTCAACTCCCGCTCGCTGGATGTCCATGTCGGGTACCTGCGGCGAAAGCTCGAGGCGGGTGGCGCTCCCCGCCTCATCGAGACAGTCCGAGGGGTCGGCTTCGTGCTGCGGCCATCGACAGATTCGCAGGCCTAGGGTGCGGCTCAGCCTGGCTGCCCGCCTCGCCCTGGTCTTCGCCAGCCTGGTCGCCATCACCGCCCTGGTCACGACTGCGGCCGGAGTGATCTCTACCCGAGTGGAGGTCAATGATGACGTGGACCGCTTCCTGCGCGATAGGGCGGACGAGATCGTTTCCGGACAACGCCTCGATCCACGCGACCGGAATGGCGGCCGGGCCGGACAGGGAGATGACCGAGGCGAAGCCAGTGGGGCGACGATCGACGACGGCGCCATCCAAGCCACGGTTGACGCCGACGCCGAGGTCCAGAGACTGGACTCCACTGGAACGGTCGAGTACTCGGTCGGTGTCGCCCTCCCCGTCAGCGACGCAGACGTCGACGTCGCCCGTGAGCGAAGCCCATCACTGCTCCGCACTGTCACCGTCGACGGCACCGACTACCGGATGATCACCCACCACATCGACGGTGGTGGGGCAATCCAGGTCGCCCGCGACCTTGGCAGCACCAACGATGTCCTGGGCGCCATCCAGAACCGCATGTTCATCGTTGGCCTCATGCT
>JAAETH010000331.1 GCA_024228575.1 Actinomycetes bacterium | reverse complement strand
CAAGCTCAAGGCAGGCCGCACCGCCACCTGGGTCACCGAACGTGCGATCCAGATCCTCGGCGGATATGGCTATACCCGCGAGTACCCGGTCGAGCGCTGGCATCGTGACGCCAAGATCCACGACATCTTCGAAGGCACAGAACAGATCCAGCAGCTCGTGATCAGCCGGGCGATATCCGGTCTGCGGATCGAGTAAGCAAACAAAGGGATCGCGGCACTTTCGGTCACAACGGTGACCAAGGGGCACCAGCGGTCAACCCCTGTGGATAACTGATCCATCCCTACCCTTATCCCTACCCGGGGTAGGGATGAACGCACTACGGTCGGACGCCATGGCGACCATCCGACAGCGGCGACCCGGGGTCTGGGAAGTCCGCGGCTACACGGGCAAAGACGTCGAAGGGAAGTCGACCCAGGTGTCGCGCACCGTCTATGGCACCAAGAAGGACGCCAAACTCGTGGCTGCGGAGCTGACCGTGAAGCCGGCGCGCAATGCCGGCGGCCGCAAGCTCCGCCAGCTGCTCGACGAGTGGATCGACATCAAGACTCCCGGCTGGGCCGACCTCACGATTCGGGATCAGACGAGCCGCGCCGCGCAAGTGGCCGCTGATCCCATCGGCAACATGTCCGTCGCCTCGATCGGCGTGTCCGACGTCGACCGCTGGGTAGCCCGCCTTCGGAAGGCCGGAGCGGGGGAGGGCGCCATCCGCAATCAACACACCGTGCTGCGCTCAGCGCTGCAGCAGGCCGTCCGCTGGGAGTAGATCGCCACCAACTCGGCGTCGAGCGCGCCGATCGAGAGTCCGAAGCGCCAGCAGCAGCGGACACTCACCAACGACGAAGTACAAGCGGTGATCGCCGCCGCAAGCGAGGTCCATGAACTCGCACCGTTGGCGTTCCGCCTCGGCGCTGAGATGGGTGCTCGGCGAAGTGAGCTGGCGGCGCTGCGTTGGGACAAGTTCGTCGGCGACAAGGTCGTGGTCGACGGCCAGATCATCGTGTCGACCGACGCCGATGGCGTGCGAGCCCCGAGGCTCAGGCCGACCAAAACCGGCAGTCGTCGGGTCGTGACGCTCAGCCCGGCGCTGGTTGCGATGGTCCAAGAAGCTCGGGCGAAGTACGGAGACGTCACGACGTGGCTCTTCACACCCGATGCTGACCCACCCAACCCGGACCGCATCGGTTGGTGGTGGCGCCGCTCCCGCGAGCTGGCGGGGATCGAGTCGCGATGGCGACTACACGACCTCCGTCACTGGTCAGCGACCCAGTCGATCGCGTCCGGCCAGGACGTCCGGACCGTCGCTCATCGACTTGGGCGCGCAGATCCGGCCATGACGCTCAGGGTCTACGCCCACGCGGTCGAGCGCGCGGACGAAGCATTGGCGCAGATCCTTGGCAGCGCATTGGACGATCGGGAATCGCTGTGATTGAGCTGCATCGCCCAACCCCTGAGGTCGAGCGCACATACCACTGGCTCCTCGGCGAAGGCTTCGATGTAGCCGAGTCGCGTGGCGGCCCGGGCGAGAGCTTCGGCAACCAGTTCGTCTGTCTCTCCGATGGAACGAAGAAGGTGACCATCACGAGAGATCGACGCCAGTGGATGCTCGACCTGTGGCCCGGTTCATGGTCTGCCTCGAAGCCGCTCGACCTGGTGCTCGCCGTGATGGACGGGAGCCATCGGCAGCCGCCACCCCGAGGTGAGCTACCCGATCAGTTGCCCGTTGGCGCTAGCTGGATCGAGGTCCTGCCGGACGCCCTCCAGTGGGCGAGCAGTGGTGCTCATCGGGAGGTCATCGCCGAGGCTGGAGGGTGGTACAGAAGCGGCCTGTTGCTTGGGGAGATTCCAGGTCGGCCGAATCTCGCCGACATTGGTCACTGGTTGGCGAAGCTGGGCGGAGCCATCGACGCGCCCAAGTCGGACCTGCCAAGCCTCGGCACTTCACGGGACTTCGGGTACCCGCACGTCGAGAAGTCCTCCGAGGGATTCGCGTATGTCGTGGTCGAACGTGGTCTCGAACTGGTTCGCAGAGAGACCCCAGATGTACTCGAGATTCTGTCGTGGGCCTTGAAGGACACAACAAGCGTGATGGCTTCCGCTTGGGAGATGCAGCACCGTCACCCGACAGATGACGTGCGACGGCGGATGTTCGCCAAACAGCTCGTCCTTTTGGATCGCTTGCACCCGTTGTGGGCCCGGTGGCGAGTGAAGGAGCTGGGCCCGCGACTGAAAGAGGTGGGTCTCGATCCGACGGAGGCCCACGAGGTCGTGGCTGAGGCTGTCGCCTGAGCTGCCCTGAAGCTGCTGCGTTCCGGATCGTGCGGGGTGTCTCGGCCGATGTTCATCTCGAGCAGTGGCATCCTTCCTGGAGCTGATCTAGCCATTGCGGTGTCTCCGAGCTCGCTCGCGGATTCTCTCGAAGAAGCCGTCTGGGTCCCGGTCGTGCTCATCGAGGCCTGAGAGCCACCCCGTCAGCTCCTCTGCGATGTGCTGGTCAGAGTGGAGGTAGGGCCGCCCGTCGATATGCCCACCGTGGCGCACAAGATTGCGGTCGGTCGGGTCGCGTGTCATGTCGAATCCGTCGAGATGCTGTAGTGCGGACATGACGAGTACTTCCGCTTCGACCTTCATCGGCGCCCACGCCCACAGACGGGCCCAGGCCGCGGTCTCGGCGCGGGACCGAGACCCGGCGATGAGATCTCGCCACTTCTCCTCGACCTCTTGGCGGGTTGGCCCGGTGATTGGTGCTGTCTCGTTGCGCCGGTAGGTGTCAGGCAGCGGCGTGGTGCTGTGCGATACCTGCTCGCGGATCCGATTCCTCCATTCGTGGAGCAGATCGAGGAAGTCGTCGATTCCCAGGTGTTCACTCTCGTCAGGATCCCCGTAGTCATTCCGGGTATGAACCCAACCGTTCTGGAGGTAGAGCGAAGTTGCGTTGCCGGCACTGATCATGCCGTCTGTTCCGGAGGCCAGGCATCGACCGAGGGCGTTTGCGGCAACGTCTACCCAATACGTCGAGGGCCCGTTTCCGCCAGCACCCCTCGGTGGAAGTGAGGAGATGCAGTCGCCAAGGGCATGGTTGAAGATCGGCCAGTCTCCACCGAGATGGGCATCAACCTGGCCGTCGTCGCGAGTGGTGAAGGTCACGGGGTTGCGTTCTGGTGACTCAATGCCCATGACTCCACTATCGCAGAGGTGCAGTCGTTGGCCTCCGGCGCTCGTCGACCCACTGGTCGATCTCCCGCGGGTCGAAGCGGACGAACTTGCCAATCTTTAGAAACGGAACTCGGTCCTCGGCGGTCAACCGGCGGACGAATAGCGGTGTCACTCCAAGTCGTTCTGCTAGAGCGGCTACATCGATCAACTCCCGCGGTGCGGAGTGATCGTCGACGCCTCTTGGGTTCGATCGGTGTGCTGCGGTGTCTTGCGGTTCGCTGTTCACGCCCACCTGTGACCCGGGCGAACAGCGGATTGGGACACGAATCGGCCGAACTTCTGAACGGCCTACGGTCCGTCGGCGCCGTAATCGCTCCCTGCGCGGTTCGTGGGCAACCCGGAGGGGCGGCAGCGTCGACGGAGGCACCTATCCGACACCTATCGGGGACCTATCCGCCACAGGTCCGCCAGGACCTGCGGAAGCTCCTATGTGTCAAGTCGGGTTGTTGGTGCTGGGTCCGGGAGACGGAACGGTGACGGGTCACGTTGGTCCGGGTTCGGGCTCCTATGAGGTCATCCCGGTCAGCGGTGGGGTTCGGGGTGGTCGACGGTTCTGCAGGAGGACACGCCTGGGCGGTCTGGTTGTGTCTGGGGTCAGACCACCCCGAGAACTGGGTTCAGGTGGCGAGGTCCTGGGTCAGGATGGGGTAGACCTCGCGGGCGACGTAGCGTTTCAAGCAGCGGATGATTTCGCGTTTGGACAGGCCCTCGGTGGTGCGGTGCTCGACGTAGTCGCGGGTGCGTTGGTCATGGGCCATGCGTGACAAGACGATGCGCCATAGCGCAGCGTTGGCGTCGCGGTCACCGGCACGGTTGAGGCGGTGGCGCACGGTCTTGCCCGATGACGCTGGGAGCGGGTTGGTGCCACACAAAGCGGCGAACGCTGCCTCCGATGCGAGGCGGTCGGGGTTGTCGCCTGCTGCGATCAACAGGGCGGCGGCGGTGTCGGTCCCCACGCATGGCTGGGCAACGAGGTTTGGGGCGACGTCGGCCACGAGATGGCCGAGAAGGTCATCGAGGGTGCCGATTTGGTCGGTGAGGAACCGCCATCGCTGACCCAGGGTCTTCAACACGACGGTTGCCGCGATTTCAGGATCGGCGATCCTGGTGGTGCCGGGCCGGGTGCGGGTAATCGCTTTGATCAACCGCACCGGTGTGAGGCCTCGATGCTGGTCCCGGATCTGTTCGGGGGCGGTGTCGAGCACGGCCCGGATCTGGTTCATCGTCGCGGTCCGGGCCCGAACCGCAGAAGCGCGCGTGTTGCGCAGCATCCGGATCGACTCAACCGGACCGGTGCCAGTCTTGGGTGTCCCGGCGTCAAGGCCGCCAAGAGCTGCCCGGGCCGCAGAGATCGCGTCGAGGGGGTCGGACTTGCCGTGGTTGCGACGTGCCTGACGGTTCGGTCGGTTGATCTCCACGACACTCACGCCGACGTCGTGTAGGTGACGGGCGATGCCTGCACCCCAAGAGCCGCAGCCCTCCACGCCCACGCGGCCCAGATCGCCGTGCGATACGAGCCAGTTGGTCAGGTCGCGATAGCCCGCAGCAGTCGTCGGGAACGCCCTGGACGAGATCTCGGTGCCCAGTGTGTCAACCACCGCGGCGACGTGGGTGTCTTTGTGGGTGTCGATCCCGCCTGTGACAAGGCGCGTCGAATCAGCCAACATGGCATCAGCCATCTTCGTTCTCCAATCGGGTCTGAGATGGCACGCACTTGCCGGGACGGCGCCCGCTGACCAGAACCCGCTACCACGGGTACTTGTCGACGACGCCCGACCGGTGAGTGCCACCAGGTGAGATCATCACCCTGACTTTTTCGCGGCCGGCAACGTCAACGCGCTCACCAAGATTCTCTCACCGATGCGTCTCAGGTTCATTTACTTGTGGAGAAAGCTGTCTTCGGAACGGAGCGCCCGGCCACCGAGCGTGAGTCCGGTGGGTTGCCTACTCGTGCCGAAGCGCCGCTGCAGAGCGCGGGAGTCCGGAGCGTGCGAGGTGATCAAGGACTTCACCGACCGTCATCGGTGGGTCCTTCAGAGCCGCAGCTTGGGATTGGATAACGCTTCGCACGGTGCTGGGCGAGAGCTCGATGAGGTGGAGGACGAAGACGTCCGGCGTCTGTGCCTCGACGTTGTACGGCTCGAGCGCGGCTGATGGGAAATCCTTGACGTTCTCGGTAACGATCACCCCGGAACCCGCACGGATCGCGGCGGCGAGCACGTGCCGGTCGTTCGGGTCGGGGAGATCCAGGCCGTCGATGAGGCTCTCGTACCCAGTCGTCAGACAGTCGGCGACCGCCTCGCACATCAGTGTTCGAGTTCGCTCCAGCTGAGCGACCTCAAGGTCGGGCCGGTCATCAAGAATCGATCGAACCATCTCGTTGAGGATCTCGTCGGTCCATCGGGCGCGGAATAGTCCTGTCCGCGCTAGTCGAACGAGGAGGTCACGAAGACCGGCTGGGTAAAGGACGCACGCGTCGTAGGTTGCGCCGAACGCCACCGATCAAGACCCTCAGTAATCGAGCCCGAGACGCTGAGCCTCAGCCGTTAGCTGGTCGGCAGTCACTGTTCTCTTAGTATCATCGATGCGCTTGTATGTGATCAGGTCGGACAGGAGTACGCGGCGTCTATTGCCGACTCGACGGTGGGGGATCTCGCCCTCTTCGAGCAGCTTCACAAGGTAGGGGCGCGAGACGTTCAACAGGTCGGCGGCTTGCTGAGTCGTGAGCTCAGCATGAACGGGTGCCACTGTGACAGCGTTGCCGTTTGCGATCTGGGCCAGTACGTCGACGAGAAGGCTCAACGCTGGACCAGGTACTTGGACGGTCGCATCGTTTCCATCAGCCACGAGCTTCACCGTGAGGACATCCGTCATCGAGCGTTCGCGCAGGAAACGCTCAAGAGTGTCGACTGCAACCGCAGCCTGGGCGGCAGTCTCCTCGTCGGGAATGTTCAGACTGTGGTCAAGCAGGGCGGTGGGTGGCATGAGGTCTCCCTGGGGGTCTTGTTTTGAGACTAGGGCTTGTTCGAAGTATTCGCAATAATCGAATCGGTCGAATTCGACTACGCTTGAGCGTAACGAATCGACCCGACACCGGAACGACCCGACAAGATGGCACGACGCAACCGCACGCAGACCTACCTGGACCGGCTAGTCGAAGAGCTGGGCGAAGCGGCCGCGCAGCTGGACGGAATCGTTGAAGAATCGACGATCAAACACTTCAACTGGAACGACCCTTCCAGCTCTGTTGTGTCGTCCGCCAGCTGCAAGGGACCGGGGTTGCGCCAGCTGCTTGGGACCACTTTGTGTGGGGGTGGTGGGTCGGTGCGGTGATGATGGTCGGTCTGGTGATCGCGTCCAAGTCAACGATGACCTCGTGCGACTTCCCCGCCGCGTGTACATCCAGTTGACCCGGGGTCAGCTGGAGTGTCTCAGCCCGGAGGGCCAGCTCGTTGCGCGATGTCTATTGAGTCGCCACCACGATGGGTACGTTCGCGAGGCGCAGGTTCGGGGGTTGGTGCAGGCGACGGAGATGTGGGTGCTGCCGTATGTCCTGGCGCTCCTGTGCGAATACGTCCTAGAGATTCACCGGGCAATCGAACGCGAACTCACGCCCCAAATGGCAGAGGACTCCAACGTTGATCAGGTTCGACAGCTCCCAGAGCAGAACCCGGGCTGGTGGCGACTCCCGCAGAGCCGCGTCGTGAGCTACTGGGCCGAGTACCACCGCCATGAGTTCCCGATGCTTCGAACCTCGACTGGAACCCGTCGGCTTCCTGACGCGTACCCGGCCGCAAACGTGATGCGCCGTCTCGCCGACACTGACGGAGTCAAACACCTCCAAAGGCCGCTGCAACGGACAAGTTGTCCCTAGTCGTGTCCCTACAAACCCGTGCCACAGTCCATCATCGGACGCCACAGGATGGACCCGAGTCTGCAGAAACCGCAGGTCAGAGGAACTGAACGTCACCAGCTGGACGGCTCGGCAGGATCCACGACATCTTCGAAGGCATCGAGCAGATCCAACAGCTCGTGAGCAGCCGGGCCATCTCGGGTGTCCATGTCGAGTAGTTCTGAAGCCATGGGACATGGCTCCTCGACCCAACGGTGGCCTTGGACCCATAGTGGCTACT
>JAAETH010000330.1 GCA_024228575.1 Actinomycetes bacterium | reverse complement strand
TCGCCGTGCACTTCCTCGGACGGTGGCATCGGCACCGACAACAGCGTCGCTGTCGGGTCGTCTCGGTAGCCCCCTTCGAAGCGAAGGCGAAGAGCACCGCTTGCCAGGCGCTCGACGTTGCCGATCGGCTTCCCTTCGAGGCGGACCGTCAACACATCCGACGCCATCAGCTATCGCCGCCAATGATCTGGCCGAGATCGATAGCCGGCCCGCCCAAGCCCGCGACTGGAACGAACGTGACGGCAGGTTGAGCGCACTCAGCACCGACAGTGCCCTACCCAGCTCGGCGGCATGTTTTCCCGTCTCGAGCTCTGACAGCCAGGGCCGTCCCGCACCAGCGCGTGCGGCCAGCTCGACTTGCGACAGACCTTGGTCCTTGCGGGCCCGCCTGACCGCCGACCCGAACGCCCTGCTTGTCTGTATCGGTCGCATCGTGTTCTCCTGCTGGCTGACACTGTGAGCCAGGGGCATCTGTCTCCGTTCGACGACAACCGCCTCTTGTAGTCGTTCGGAGACAGCATCGCTCACCTGAACCTGCCCGCCATCTTCACGAGGTGGTCACAACAGATCCGTGACGGGACGTCATCAACAGGCATATCCCCACACGATCCAAAGCAACGAAACGGACGTTTTCCCAGTTCGCAAGGTGTCTTCGGGCACGATCCGGTACGAGCCAAAAGTGGCCTTCGGCTGCTCCTGATCGGCAGGTTCTGGGTTCGAGTCCCAGAGGGTGCACACCGAGAAGCCCATTGTGTTGATGGGGGTGCCTCCCCCTCAGCGGGGGTGGCCGCGTAGCGTGGCTTTGGGAGGAGTCCGGGTCGTGACGGAGAATCCCCGAACCTTGGGCTCGTTGATGTCGGGGCGGGTCGGGGACAACCTCATCGTTGGTGGTCGAGCGCGAGCGAGGGGTTCTCCCTGACATCAACCGTCTTGCGGACTCGCTTCGCCCTAGAGATGAGTTGAAAGGCATCAAGGCCCGTGGGGTCTGCCCGTCTTGTGTGGGAGAACCCCTGCATGGGGGCGAACACAACAACTCCGGTCGTGTCGATCGGGATCGACGCAGCGGCAGTTGCATCGCATCAGATCGCGATCCGCGGCGAGGTCCGAGAGGACTTCAAGACCGCTCCTGCGTTGGCCGGGTTGAGGGAGCTGACCGAACTGCGGCGAGCGCTCCGGCGCCGTCATGTCTGCATCGTTGACGCCCAGCATGTCGAGTACCAGCTCTGGACGTTGGCGGCTCAGCAGTGTCCGGCTGAGTTCGATCACCGAGTGCTCGGCGACATCAACAACGCTGATCAACGTTGTCAATGCGCCACCGACCAGCCACGGCTCCCGCCGGCCTGAACCTCTCGATGTGGTCTTCTGGCCTCAGCGAATCCCCATCAAGGCGAACCACCAAACTTCGTCCGGACTGCCGGCGACGAACACATCACTCATTTCGTGATGCAACTCTGATGTGAAGCTCCGACGCATTCGTGACGTCCAATCGCGCTCCCACGATCTGATCTGTTGCCCGATCGTCGACGTGCAATTGCCGTGCCGTACCCAGAGTCGAGCTGCGATCGAGGAGAGTCGGTCGCCATGCCCCTCGGTAGCGTTGCCCACCGTGGAAGACGGTGGATCAGATCGCACCGATAAAACGGGGAACCTCGCCGCGACCGACCGCGCTGTCGTCGCCCACGGGACTCGGCGCGCAGCAATCGGCGTCGCTGTCGTGGCGTTGGTCGCTGTAGCCACGATCGGCGTGGCTGTCTTCTTGGGTGGCGGCGAACCGGCATCGAGCCCGCCGAGTGCGCCGGTCCCAGAGATTCTCCTGCGGGCTCCGATTCACGCCGACGCGGCTGAGCGGATGAGACCCGGTGCTCTTGCCGCGCTCCAGCTCACCACCCTGCTCGACGTTGATATGGAGGCCCGAGCCCAGACAGCGGCTCTGCTGTGGGATTTCTACGCCAGTCGTATCGAGGTGTGCCGCTCCGCGACGGGCGACGACGCCCAGCTACCCAGGATCGAGGTTCCGCCGGGCGATGACCCGACGTGGGACCTCATACGCGAACCGAGTCACGAGTTCCGCCCCACAGACGAGGAGTGGAATCGTCGCCATGGATTCGCCAGCCGTGACTTTGAGCGCTTCTGGGACAAGAATCGCAGGCTCTTTGACTTCCCGGTCACCCTCGACCACAAATGCGCCCAGTCCGCGTACCCGTACGGTGATCTGATTTCGTTCGCCGAATTGCAGAACTATGGCGCTCCACTCGACTTCCTGGCGCTGGAAGTCATCGACTCCCTCCGGTCGCAGCTACCCGGCGACGGCCAGCCCGACAGTTGGGTTCCCGATACACACGAACAGATCGACAGGTGCATGATCGACCTGGGAATCGACCCGAAGTTGATCGAGTCGGACTACTGGGAACTTTTCGCCGCGGGCCCACACCCCGACGCCGCCGATTTCTCGGTAGCCGAGGGAGCATGCATCGAACGCATCCTCGGCCCACTCGATAGTGAGCTTCTCAGGCGGGTAGTCGAGTTCGTCGACCACAACGAAGGAGCCTTGTTCGAGACCTCCGACACCGTCGAATACGTGAAGGCGCGGTTGGCCGATCGCTGATTCGCTACCCAAGCGACGGCCTTTGACCAGCGGCCCGAACCACGGCGTCCTAGACGTGCGGCAGCACCGCTTCGAGCACAGCGACTCGACACCTGGCAAGACTTCCGGCCCGGGCGCCTATATGTCTGATGCCTTGAGTTCGTTTTGGGTGTGGGCCCGGTGGTGGCGTGCGGTGCCTGATCTCTCTGAGTTCTCGACGTTTGATCCCTAGAGTGACAGTTGTTCATTCAGGCTGAAGGTCTGTCATGTCTGTGTTATTCTGCTCATCAGACGTGAACAGAAGGGCCGCGGGATGACGTTGGCGGTGGTGCGCAATATCGGTTCCGGGTCGGCGTTGCGTACCGCTGAAGACGTCGCGACGTTCGAGCAGGAAATCATCGATCAGTACGCGTTGGCCATGGCGGCGGCGGGGCTGACCGATGGGTATGTGGCGAGTTGTCGTCGTGCGATCTTCGAGTTCGCTGAACCGCTGAAAGGACCGTTGTGGACCGCTTCCTGCGAGGACGCCGATCGGTTCTTTAGCGGGCAGCGACGCGCCGGCCGCACGGCGAGTACCCGCTCGACCAAAGCAGTGATGCTCGCACAGTTCTACGACTTTGTGATTGTCCGATACCAGGGCGATATCTCGGCGTTGACCGGGTCAGTTGTCAGCCAACCAATCGATGAGTTCAACAGGCCGCCTAGCGTGTCTGGTTCTCGAGTGCGGGTCCCGCCATCGGATGCCGAGATCGACACACTGTTCGCTGGGTGGCGTGCTTCGCTGGTTGACGCACGCAAGTACCGCCCAGCGGCACGCGACTACTTCGCTGCGTCGCTGTGGCGCCGGCTGGGATTGCGGATCAATGAGACGGTGATGTTGGACCTACGCGATTGGCGACCTGATCTTGGAGCGTTCGGCAAGCTGCATGTGCGTTTCGGCAAAGGAAGCCGCGGTCGCGGCCCAAAGGCCCGACTCGTCCCAGCGATCAACGGCGCTGCGGATCTGATCGACTGGTGGCTGGGCGATGTCCGTCACCAGTTCGGCAATGATTGGGCCGACCCCGACGCCCCAATGCTTCCGAGCGAAAGACACGATCCGGTGTTGCCGCGCTGTCGGCGGGTCGGAGCCGAGGCGTTGCGTCAGGGCCTCAGCCGCCAGACTGACCGTTGTTTGCCGTCATGGTCTTCGGGACTGACGCCTCACGTGTTGCGTCACTACTGTGCCTCGTCGTTGTATGGAGCCGGGATGGACCTCAAAGCACTCCAGGAGTTGTTGGGTCATGAGTGGCTATCGACGACCACCGGCTACATCCACGTCCGCAAGGACCACATCGAGGC
>JAAETH010000329.1 GCA_024228575.1 Actinomycetes bacterium | reverse complement strand
GTTTGGCCGGCGCTCGGGTCTAGGTTTGGGCGATGGAAACCGCGCTCGAGAAAGCCATTGCCAGTCTGCCCTTGCGAAGCATCGGGCCTGCGTTCATGGGCGGCCGAATCGCCGACATCGCGATACATCCCTCGCGTCCAAACACCTGGTATGTCGCAGTGGGATCGGGTGGGGTGTGGCGCACCGACAACGCGGGCATCACCTGGATACCTCTCTTCGACGATCAGCCGTCGTATTCGATCGGCTGTGTTCGCATCGACCCGTCGCGGCCCGAGGTCGTTTGGGTGGGAACCGGCGAGGCGGTGAGTGGTCGTCATGTCGCTTGGGGCGATGGTGTATATCGCAGCGACGACCGTGGGCACAGTTGGACGCGGATGGGTCTCGAACGGTCCGAACACGTCGGAGACATCCTCATCGACCCGCGCGATGGCGACACCGTCTACGTCGCGGCGGAGGGGCCGCTGTGGTCCTCGGGCGGCGATCGGGGCCTGTTCAAGACGACCGATGGCGGATCGACCTGGGAGCGGGTGCTGCACGTCGACGACGACACCGGTGTCAGCAGCGCCGTGTTCGCACCCGACGACCCCGACACCATCCACGCTGCCACCTACCAGAGGCGCCGGCGGGTTTGGTCGTTCCATGGGGGTGGTCCCGGCTCGGGCATCCACACATCGACCGACGGTGGTGTTTCGTGGCGAAAGACCACCGCGGGTCTACCGAACAGCGAGATGGGCAAGATCGGGCTCGCCGTAACCTCTGCCGCACCCGAATTGGTCTACGCGACCATCGAGGCGGCCGAGGAAGACGAGCGCGGCTTCTACCGCTCCACCGACCGCGGCCGTACGTGGGAGCGGCGGAATCGGTATCTGTCGGGTGGCACGGGTCCGCACTACTACCAGGAGCTCTTCGCGTCGCCCACCGATGCCGACCGCGTCTACCAGGTCGATGTGTTCTTGCACGTGACGACCGATGGTGGCGCCACGTTCCGTCAGGTCGAGGACGGCAAACACAAACACAGCGACAACCACGTCGTGTGGATCGATCCCCACGATGGCCAACACCTGATAGTCGGATGCGACGCCGGCCTGTACGAGACCTTCGACGAGGGCATCGAGTGGCGGCATGTGTCGAATCTTGCTATCTCGCAGTTCTATCGGGTAGCCGTCGACAACTCTGTTCCGTTCACCAACGTTCTTGGTGGAGCGCAGGATCTGGGCACCCTGTTCGGCCCGACCAGAACCGCACACGTCGATGGTGTTCGCAACCAGGACTGGTCGGTCCGGCTCACGGCCGACGGCTACCACGCCGCCTTCGATCCCGAGGACGACGACATCAGTTATCTGTCGTGGCAGGAGGGCAATGTGTTGCGCCACGACCGGCGCACCATGGAGATGACCGACATCCAGCCGCTGTCCGGACCAGATGACCCGCCCGAACGCTGGAACTGGGACACACCCGTCATCGTCAGCCCGCATGGTTCTGGTCGCATCTACGTCGCCTCGCAGCGGCTGTGGCGCAGCGACGACAGGGGCGATTCGTGGACCCCGATCAGCCCTGATCTCACCACAGGTCGGAACCGCTACGAGCAGGCGGTGGGCGACCGTGTGGTGAGCGTCGACTCGTTGTACGACCACGCAGCCATGTCCAGGTTTGGCACCATCACCGCGGTGGCCGAATCGCCGGTGACCGAAGGTGTCCTCTATGTGGGCACCGACGACGGGCTCGTCCATGTCAGCGAGGATGGTGGGGCCACGTGGCGGCAGGCTGCCCGGCCCACAGGCCTTTCAGAAGTCGCCTTCGTCAACGACATCGAAGCATCGCGCCACGATGCCGACGTGGTTGTCGTGGCGGCCGACGATCACAAGAGCGGCGACTACACCCCGTACCTCTACGAGAGCGGCGACCGTGGCCGAACGTGGCAATCGATCCGTGGCGATCTGCCCGACGGCACCATCGTGTGGGCGATCGAGCAGGACCATGTCGTTGCCGAGCTGCTGTTCGCAGGTGCCGAACACGGCGTCCACGCCAGCGTCGATGGGGGAGTGCACTGGCACAAGCTGACCAAGGACGTGCCCACGATCTCGTTCCGCGACCTCGCTATCCAACGCCGCGACGACGATCTCGTGTGTGCCAGCTTCGGGCGGGGCTTCTACGTTCTCGACGACTACAGCCCACTGCGCCGGATCTCAGAGCAAACACTCGCAGAACCGGCGACGCTGTTCCCGGTTCGTGACGCCTGGTGGTATGTGCCGTACCAGCCGATGCAGGCTCCGGGCCAGCCCACGCTCGGCTCCACCGCCTTTCGGACTCCGAACGCTCCGTTCGGTGCCACCTTCACGTATCACCTCAATGACGAGATTCGCACCCTCAGGGATGAACGTAGAGCCGACGAGAAGGACCTGGACGAGTCCGTCGCGGACGTGCCGTTCCCCGGATGGGACCGGCTCTATGACGAGTACCTCGACGTCGAGCCGGCCGTATTGCTGATCGTGAGCGACGAAAACGGCGATCCGATCCGGTCGATCCCGGCGCAGACGACGGCGGGTCTGCACCGCTCGACGTGGGATCTGCGTCACCCGGCACCCGACCCCGTAGCGCTGGAGGCCCCTGGCTTCAAGGCCCCGTGGGAAACGTCGCCCAAGGGAACGCTCGTGGTTCCGGGTCGGTACTCGGTCGAGCTGGTACGGGTGAGCTCGGACAGCCTCGACGTCTTGGCCGGACCCGAGGAGTTCTCGGTGGTTCCCACGCCGGCGGTCGGTGACATCTCGGCCGGCGACACCGATGTGTTCCGTCGTGCGACCGCCGATCTCGTTCGGCGGGTCACGGGCGCAGCCGAGCGGATCGTGGCGGCGCGCGATCGTGTCGTACACCTCCGGGCTGCGATTCTCGCCACACCCGGCGGCGTGGCGCTCATGCCCCGGCTCGAGGACGTCCATGGTCGCCTCGAGTCCATTTCCTGTCGCCTCGTCGGCGATCCGGTCCGTGAGAAGCTGGCCGAGCCGGCAGAGCCGTCGATCAGGGGGCTGGTCGAGCGGGTCGTCACCTACCACCGCGACACCACGGGGCCACCCACCGCCACCCAGCGGTTCAGTGTCGATCGTGCCACTGCCGCGTTCGACTCTCTGGCGATCGAGCTGACGTCTGTCGTCGACGTCGACC
Organism: Actinomycetes bacterium; assembly: GCA_024228575.1. Taxonomy (GTDB): domain Bacteria; phylum Actinomycetota; class Acidimicrobiia; order Acidimicrobiales; family Poriferisodalaceae; genus JAAETH01. The sequence goes on along the minus strand of JAAETH010000329.1, from coordinate 818 downwards.
TGTCCGCAATAACAGCGGACCTCGACGCGGCCGGCGGTCCGTGGACACCGCGATAGGAGAAGCGGCCCGGATGCGAGCCGGACCGACTACGAAACGGCGTCGGCGTCGACGAAGAAGGTCTTGAACTCTGCGACCATCGCTGGCTTGTCGTGGTTCTCGTGTTCCATGGTCAACCCGAAGGTGATCAGCACACCACCCTGTTTGTCGGCCCAATCGGTCACGGTGGCGATGAGGCGCAGTCGGTCACCCAGGTACACGGTGGAGGGGAAGCGCATGCCGTCGACGCCGTAGTTGAAGGCGAAGCTGCCCGGCGCGTAGATGGGGCAGTTGGAGAAGAACGCCGACTGCACGAGCGACATCAGCATGAACCCGTCGACATTGCGGCTGCCGTCGGGAAACGCTGCCGACAGGCTGAGATCGACCTGGTCTGCGGTCATCTCGACCGACCAGTGGAACTGGTCGAGGTGTTCCTGATCGACCGTGCGCCATTCGGTGGTGAACACCACTGAGTCGACGAGGTCCGAGGCTTCGCGCGCCGGCACCGAGGCGATGTTGTCTGATTTGGACCAGCTCATTTCGAGCCTCCACTTCATGAATCGGATCCGTGTTGGAGTCGGTCGTAGAATACCGAGCCCGAGAGTTCAGTTCGGCGGTCGGCCATCGGAGGATCTGGTGAAAAATCTGCCCACGTTCGATTCGTATGTCGAGGCCGTCGAGTACCACGCAGCGCAGAACGCAGAGGCGCCCGCCGTCCATTTTGGTGGAGCCACCTTCACCTACGGCGAACTGCTGGATCGTGTCGACCTGATGGCCAGGTC
>JAAETH010000328.1 GCA_024228575.1 Actinomycetes bacterium | reverse complement strand
CCGAGCGGTGATGTGGCGGCTTGTGAGCTGAGTTTTGGTGGGTGCATCTGGTTGTAGGTTCGCATCGCCTCGAGACAGGCCGAGCATCCGGGTTCGCCTGCGTCGCGGTGTTCTTGATAGCCCGCCGGCGTGCCGCGCTTGTCTGCACATGATCGGTCGCTCATGATGCTTCAGGCTCGTTATAACTGAGAACAGCGACGAGTTTGGCCACGTCGGAATCGAACCCATACTCGACCATGACGTACTCGCCGGAGCCGTTGTCACCCGTCTCAACCATGAATCGGTGATTGTCCTCAGGGTGGGACTCCTCTGGCGCAAACGGCAACCGGTACCAGGTATGGCATTGCACGTGAGCTAGGTCGCACAGGTAGCGCAGCAACGCCTCGTGCTCTTTCGCCCTTCGGCGCCGCCACCGAAGTTCTTGGGTGTCAACAGTCATGGTGTCATCTCGGATTGTCGATGTTCGTATCCGAGTTCAAACAGGTTGATGATCGCAGCCATGAGACGGCCACCTGCTACCCCCGTGGAGTCCGATGCCATGGCGGCGTTAAGGAGCGCCCCTGTGGTCTGGTGTTGCCCGTTGGCGTATGCGACGACCATCCTGCACGCATTGGTCATCGCTAGTGTGGCGTCTGGGTTGGTGTCCGGTGCCGACGGTTCGCCTATCTCGAGGTACCAGTCGTCCGGGTTGGTTGTGCGTATCTCGAGGAGTTCGCAGATGACGGCGATGAACCCGTAGGTGATGGCGTAGGTGATGTCTCGGCCGTCGGGGTCGAGTGTGGCCATGCGGTCGAGTGCTCGGTTCCATAGGTCTGTGTCTTTGGTGATGACCGAGGTCATCATGTCGATTTGGAGCGAGAATGCTTCGTCTGGCGTGAACGACGGATCGTTCATGTCGTCTCTCCTCCCGAAGGCTCGTTATCACTGAACAGAGGGTCAGCCGTTGCGTCGTGACCACAGTTCAGGCATTGGCCGTAGTGAAAGGCAGGATGATCACAGCAGTCTTCGCACGGTTCGAACCCGTCAGAACCTCGACCCGTCGCCGGAACGGTCCCAGTGTCGTTGACCGCTGCGGTGAAGGCTGCCCATTCGGGATGGGTGTACGATAGTTCAGGCCCGTCAGTGGCTTGACTGTGGCGCACGCTGACAATGTGATCGCCGAACCAGACGTCGACACAGCTTCCGTTCGATGTGCAATAGCTACTGATACGCCAACCTGTCGTTGCGCCTGGGGTACTGTCGGTCATAAGATCATCGTATCATGGGATGGTGGTGGTTGCAACTTAGTCACGGGATGAGCGAATCTGCGTGCCCCGTTCGTTTCGATCCACCCAACAACCCGGATCGTGTCACACGGACCACCCCGCAGATACCCAAGGCGTTCGCTAGCCAAGATCGCCTCGAACATCCCGTCGGGTCTACACCGAACCTCCTGAGCCTCGATCAGACGACCGAGATATACCGCGACGCTATACCCGTACTCCCCGGTCAGAGTCCCAAGGCTGGCCGGCCCTTGGTGGGCGAGGCGGGCAACGATCGGGCTCGGCGGCCGAGCTATCGCCGCGCCCAGCTCGGCCGCGGCGACACGGGCGGTCAGAGCGTCAACCTGGGCCTGGTGCGCTCTTGAGATGGCGTCGATCTGGGCGCGGTGTTGGCGGGCCCGGACGATGTCGAGAATCCAAGCTGACACCGCGCCGACAGCGACTAGCACAGCTAGGTAGGTGACGACGTCGGTCATGGTGTTCTCTCTAGGCGTCGAGTCTTGGGGGTTGGCGCCGGCCGGTGGAACGCGATTTGCGGGGTTACGGCCAGGTGGATCCATCCACCGTCCGGGAGTGACGTGATACGGGTCCCACAACGCCGACAGTCGGCCATGGTCACCTCAGGGCCCCCCTAGCCGCAGACAGGGCCTCAGACACACCCTGGGGGCGTTCCTCGGCCGACATGGCGTGATCCTCCCACACGGCGTAAGCGGACTCCTCAGTGGCCGCGGTGACCGTCCCCGAGGTTCCGAACCTGCAAGTGCAGCCCACCGCCCACGTGTGCCGGTCCGCTTTGTGGATGCGGGGAGCGTGGCTCATGAGGCCGACCCGGTGTAGGCACGCCGGAACGCGTGCATAGCGTCGACCTCGGATCGGTTGCTGGCGATCACCTTCCGGGCGAGGAACACGGCCTGATAGGTGGCGGGGTCCATCTCGTCGCGACCGTCGCGCAGGAGTGTCGCTGCACCGTGTTTAGCGACGAGTGTTTGAACTTTCTCCCATGCTGGTTTCCACTCTGATCGCTTTGATTTGTTGGGGGGATCTAGGGGGGGTTCATCTGACGGTTCACAATGATGGTTCTGTGTAGCGGTATGCGTACCCCGCGGGGTACTCTCTGCGTACCCCGCGGGTACGCTGTCCGTACCCCGTGGGAACCCGACCAGCTGATAGATGTTCGGGCGCCGGTCGCCCGGGATCGTCCCCTCACGACCGGACCACTTGTTCTTTTGCCTGTCGATGTGCCCGTGTTCCTCAAGCCACGACAGGGCCTCGGACACGGTCGCTTTGCGGGACATCCCGCAAGCTCGGGCGATGGTCGGGACCTTCGGGTAGCACCACCCTTCCTCGTTCGCGAAGTTGGCCAGGGCCAGAAGGACGAGACGGCGCGCCCCTGACACCTCGTCCCCGAGGGCGAACACGTAGGCCAGGGCCTGGACGCTCACGACGCGAGACCGGTCCAGCCGTTGGCCTTGTCCGCCGCCTCGTTCCTCGCCTCGATCTGCCAGGCCGTCTCTCCCCTGAGGGTGGACCGGGTCTCAACGGTCCCGTTGGCCTGCAACCAGGCGTCGAGTGCGTCCCTCACGATCGAGGATTGGGTCGGCTTGGACCGCCCCCGCTCCCGTGTCGGAGCGAACGCCCATTTACCCGTCATGGCCAGTTCCTGCACCTTGAGGGCCTGATACATATCCTCATCCAGGACTACCGATATTGTGATGCTCATACCCTCATCCTATCCCAAGTTATTTGAGGTGCGCCCGTAAGGCGTCGCGGACTATCGTCGATTTCGACGGGGTCGACCCCGTCGAATCGCCAGTGAGGTGCTCGAGCCGGTCAGCTCGCTCCTTGGCCAACAAAGCGTCGTGCAGGGCGTCGGGCAGGACCACAGATATTGTTTCACTCATGAGGGTATCCTAGCGGTATACGATCATCGGTGGGTAGGTGGTGGCTAGTTGTCACCGGCCCTGGCCCGTCTCTTCGCCTCAGCGCGGGCTTCAGCGTTCGCCTTGTTGACGGCCGTGTTCACATCCCTCGCGAACCCGGCGAGGAACCCGGGGGACCGGTCCGCTATCCCAATCATTGGGGTCGACCCGAACCCTTCAATGTTGAATTGGATCCCGATCGATCCGACGACCTCGGACGACCGGAT
>JAAETH010000327.1 GCA_024228575.1 Actinomycetes bacterium | reverse complement strand
CTCGGCGGGGTTGCGGATTGTCTGGGGCGGGCCGACGGGTGGTGGGGCCAGGTATCGGGGAGCGGTGTTTGGTGGTGTTCTGCGGGACTTGGGGGGGGGTGATCTCGAGGCTTCGCGCGTTGGCGTTTCGTGGTCGGGAGCCGGGCCAAGATGTCGGTCGCGCAGTCCCGTTCAGCGAGGCCGATCGGTTGGGTCAGCTCCGTGTCGACGACCAACCCAGACCGGTTCTCGATCAACAGGTGCCCCATGTAGGACGACTCCGCGGCCGCGTTGGGTGACTTGCGGAACAGCATCGCGTCGGGATCAGTCGTCGACGTGTGGGTCTTGTTCGATCGTTTCTGGCCCTTGAGATCGGTGTCGAGGCCCGCCAGCACCTCGTCCACCACCTTGCGGATCCGCCGGGTCGGATGATCGCCCGGGATCAGATCCTCGGTGCTCAACGACGACAACATCGACAACTGACGCTCAGGGGTTGCACGCATGCCCCGTTCTTTTTGATCCCCGCCCAGAACGCGAGTCCCAATCAGAAGAATTTCAGCACCCTGCTGGCCGAGCAGCCGACTCAGGGCCTAGGCGGCGTCGGTGGCAGGGTCTTCGTCGGTCTCTGGCGGGTCGGCGTTGGGATCGCCGCTATCTCGAGGGTTTGCCCATGGTGGTGTGGGTTTGGTCCATTGATCGACGGTTTGTCCGTGGATGTCTTTGAGCAGCCAGTGGTCGGCTGTTTGGCCCATTCGGAGGTGGAGTTTGAGCTGGTGTAGTCGGTCGTGGTGATACGGACACAAGAGCGCGAGGTTGTTGAGGTTTGTGGGTCCCGCGTGTTCTCGGTGTTTGAGGTGGTGGGCTTCACATCGTGAGCCTTCGCGGGTGCAGCGTTTCCAGCGGCATGTCTGGTCGCGTATGGCGAGGGCGATCTTCTGGTCTGTGGTGGCGAGTTCTGCGTCGAATCCGAGGTCGAGGTGTTTGCGGTCTGCGGTGAGTACCCATGCGTTGATCTGGGCCGAACAGATGAGTTCTGTGGCCAGGCTGGCAGGGACTGGGGCGCCGTCGAGGGTGTATGCCACAGCATCAGGATCGTCGGGGTTGTTGACGGTGTCTGGGGTGAGGATCAGGTTCAAGTGCGGGCGTGCCCTCTCGAAGGGATCAGCCTCGCGCCCCTCGTCGGTGTTGTTGGTGTTGTCGGTCCCAGTTTCGGTCTTGTTGGGCTGATCTTCGACGAGGGTGAGCTGACCTTGGGTACCGCCCAGTTCGCTGGTGCTGTTATCTGGGGCGGCGGTTGCGGGGATGATGCCGTCGAGGATCATCGAT
>JAAETH010000326.1 GCA_024228575.1 Actinomycetes bacterium | reverse complement strand
TTGTCGGTGTCGTGTGTGTCTGCGTGATCAGCTGGTCGGCTTGGTCGCTGGCTACCGGGAGCGATGCCGCGACGGACTCCGACTCGGCCTCGCCAGAGGCAGCGACTCCCGATGAAGCGGCTGACCCCGATACCGAGGAGACAGATGTCGAGGCTGCCACTGGAGCTGATCAGGAGACCTCCACGACACAGCGAACGACCACATCGCAGACGTCTCCGATCGAGATCGTCGACATCCCCGCTCCCATCTTGGGAGAGGAGGTCGGCTACGACCTCATCATCAGTACCAGCAGCCGGCCCGCCATCCTCAACCTTGACTCGGGCGAGATCCGCTACACCGAAGGTAGCCGAGCCACACCCCTGGCCGTAACCGGCGACTGGCTCATCGTCCGCACGGCAAATGATCGGCCCGCCGCGTTCCGCCTCGATGACCTCGCAGCCGACCCGACCCAACTACCGTTCTCACCATCGACCTGGCCCCAGCTGATCGACTACCGGCAACGTGACGACGGCAAGGCCTGGTTCTCGGTCTACGGCGATACCGGGCCCGGGCTGCCCGAGACTGTTCTGGTCGATATTGCCTCCGGTGCAATCGTCGAGGAGGTTGCCGTTCCAGGGCAGATCAGATTCTACTTTGGCGGCCTGCCCGTAGCTTCTGGCAGATCGATGATCTTCTCCCCCTTGTCAGGCGGGGTCTGTGAAGACAGTGGCAGTGGCTTTCGCTTTGTCGCCGACGGACGCCTGATCGTTGGCGATGCGCGTCGGGCTCTGGTCGAAGCTTGCGACGCCAGACTGCGCTGCAGCAGTCAATGGCTCGACCGAGAGACCTGGCAACCCATCGACCTGGCTGTTCCCGATGAATCAATCGACGGCGGAATCCTGATCAACGGCACAGACTGGCTCACCTATTTCACCTTCGATCTCGGGTCAACCGCTGACCTCTTGAACATCGTCACTGGCCAACGGGTGACTATCCCGGGTGCTAGCGACGGCCAATATGAGTACGACGGACAAGGACCAGCTATCTCAGCCGATGGCCGATGGATGGCCACCAGCTCAGTCGGCGAGGTTCGGTTGATCGAACTGGAAACAGGGCGGGAAACCATCGTCGACGGGCTTCGAGATGTTGCTAGCGGCGGCCTAGTCTTCGTCGAG
>JAAETH010000325.1 GCA_024228575.1 Actinomycetes bacterium | reverse complement strand
CAACGCTGCACGAGACGGCGCAAGAGTTCGCCGTTGCCGGCACCGACATCGAGCACGCGACTCGCCTCCGACAGCTCCAACAGCTCGATGAACTCATCGATCTTCGCCGGCGACATCGGGTTCATGAAGACGTGGTCGATGTGCTCGATGGCCATTCGCTCGAAGAACTCCATACACACGACCCTAGGCCGCCCACTCAAGTCTCGATCGCGCCGGTCCGCCTAGGAACGCACCGCTCGAGGTCCACGGATGACCCTGGCCGGAAGCCTGACAACGGCACCGATGAGATCGAACATCGCCGTCACCGAAATGCCCACCAGCCGCAGAGGCAGACTGACCAGCCACAGAATCGGGAGGACCACCAACGCAACCAGAGCAAGCGGCCAGGCAACAACAAGCAGGATCAACCACAGAACAAAGGTCACCATGACAACACCTCGACACCCAACCGGCTCCCCGAACCACTGATCAACAAACCACAGGCCAGCAAGAACGAGATAGCCGCGGGCGGATTGGGCAAGGCATCGGCAGTCGCATCAGCGAGAAACTCCATACGCCAAGCGTGGGCCCTGCCCAGGCTCAGCGCTATCGGGAATGTCCCTGACCCGTCCCCGAGTAGGCCTGGGAGATCTCAGGGGTACCCGAACCTCCGCTCCAAGTGACTGGTCTCACGGGGTGGTGGACTCGATGATGTGCCGTGCTGTCGTCGGGTGGCTGGCCGAACCATCGCAGACACCACCCGGCCATGCCCCAGATGGTCGACACCCCTTGGAATCACTCATCCAGCCCCGACGCCGAGAATGAGCGCTCCTCCACGACAGTGACCAGTCGTTCGGCGCTACTGCACCCCTGCCGCTGAGTGGCCCGCCCCGATGGTCGCAGCCGACCTCACACCCGACCACTTCGAGGCGATGCTCCGAATCCGAGTCGACGGCAGATCCTCGGGAGCCGTCAGCGTCTACCGGGCACGCTCTACCTCGCCCTGATCGTCTACACCAGCCCCGCCGGGACCACAGCCGAGATGGATCTGGAACATCAGCCCGTGACCTCGAGCAAGACGAGAATGGTCCCCGGAGCGTTCCGCGGAACGCCAAAATGCAAACGACCAGGGCATTCGCCCTGGTCCGAGTGGTGGACCTCGCGGGACGACTATTGAACCACTCGACCAAGGTCTCACGACTCAACCGCATCCCGGCCGAACGCACCATCAACACCCGACCGACCGTGCAGCGCATGCCCGAACTGTCAACACCTGTGATCGCAACACTGTACGAGGCTGGAGCTACGGCGGCCGACATCGCTGAGCAGTTCGGTACGACTCGTCAGACCGTGTCGCGACACCTCAGCAAGGCCGGGAACGTCAAGAGACGAGGAGGAGTGCGACGCCTCAACGACGACCAACCGCCGAAGCTGCTCAGTCATACCGTGACGGATGGAGCCTCGCCAAGCTCGCCGCCACGTACCGAGTATCTCCAGGCACCATCCGCAACGAATTGAAGCGGCAGGAAATCTCGATGCGCCATCGGCCACAAAGTTGAATGTCCCGGAGCGTCCGCGGTAGCCACGGTTCGAAACTTGACGCTGGAACGCTGCCCACGAGCTCAGGCATTTGAACGGCGGTCAACTCAGCGTATATGACCCGGTCTCGTCAGCCCCGGGACAATGGCTGGAGCAAAGGAAGTGGCCGCGCCCATCTTTCGCCCTCGACGCTTCCTGGGATGTCATCAATATCGCCGGCACCAAGCGAGGCGAGTCCGCACGAGACGTGCCACCCGAAGATCAGCAGAGCGAACCTACTCTCTTCGGCCTGGGTTGTGATCGCTCGCTGAAATACGTCACCGATGATCTCTGCGACTGAGTACCAAACACCGCGGGGAGGCTCGACTCCGTCATCCAAGCCAGCGCGAACGACCTCCATGCATGCCAACAGGTCCCTCGCAATGTCACCGAGGTCCAGTGAGTCAAGCTCTCCTTGGTCAAAGGCCCAGGTCAGATCGGAGTAGCCAGGATCATCGCGCGGCCAACGCGCGAGCTCGGTCCCGAGGGCATGCGCCAGAAGGCGCTTTTCTGCACTTGCGAGGTTCACGCCATCAACCCTAGAACGGCACCTCCGGTTCGACCGTCATGCGCCCTCTAGCCGGCGCCAGAAGGTGGAGGTGGGAACCCTCGAGCTAGAGCGATTGCGCGGGCACTCACCAGCCGGAAGAACCGACCCCGAATGGAGTCGCCGCAGCCACCGAGACATCCTGCATCTAGCGATCTCGCGTTGCGCCCCGTTGCGCACACGCGAACAAGCGGGGGACACGGCCGAAGCTCATCGTGAACCCCCGCAGATGTGGGCGGTACAGGAGTTGAACCTGTGACCTCTTGCGTGTCATGGACCGCAGGTGCGGTCGTGGACGTGCGTCGGCGACGCGAAAGAGCTGGTCAGAGGTGATTTCACAGGTTCGACCGTGCGTAGACGCGCGTCGGTGTTCGCAGACTTTGCCTCCCCGTGTGGCTCTCCACCTCGACCAGTGACCTACGGGCCCACCGACGACCAATACGGGATAGTGGACGAGTGTGGCCCCTCCTCGCGGGACATCGGTCGAAGCTGGCCACCAGGCGTATCCCTACCGGTGCGATGTCTCACGGGCCAGGCACCGTCGACCGGTGACGCGAACCGCTGTCTTGCCCCACTTGGTACGAACAGCGTCGTACGGGTGCCAACCTCTTGCCGCCGCCTTTGGCCAGCGTCCCCGGCTCGCCACACATCACAGACGATCACACGGCAATCATGACCGACAGATGCGAAGCCACAACGAAGACCGGCGGCCGGTGCACCCGACGTGCGAATCACGACGATGGACTGTGCCCCCAGCACCGGCGGATCGCCAAAGGCCTACCCGGTATCAAACTGAACATGGCCGCCGAGGAACGCCAGCGTCGTGCTCTCCACATGGCGATCGGCGGAGCCACGTACGACCAGACCGCACGCGCGCTCAGCTACAACGACCGATCAGCCGCCCGACAGGCCACACTCACAGCACTAGCCAAGATCGCCCCGGCCGACGACGCGAACGAATGGCGGAACCTGCAAGTGGCCCGCTACGAGCGAATGATCTACGTCTCTTTGCCCGACGCCATCGGCGAAGAAGACCGACCAGTTGATCTGCACGCACAAGACCGGGTACGCCGCAACATGGAAGCGCAAGCCCGTCTGCTCGGTTTGAGCGCTCCGACGCAGACGACTACGCCGGGCAACGAAACCGGCTCCCTTGTCCGTCCGGAACTGACGTTGGCGGAGAAACGCCGGATTGTCGAAAAACTGGCAAACGCCTCTGGGCCGAGCGATCGCAATCCCGCAGTGTCGGGAGTGGAGCAAATTGTGCTCCGGTTCGGTGGGGTGAACGGCTATGTCGAGGAGGAGTTATGGGTATCAACAGCTTTCTGAGTCGTGCCTTTCCCGTCGTGGTGGTCTTGGCCCTGTTTGTGGGGCTGGGGGTCACGCCGGTAGGAGCCGCCGCTCCTGAGAACCACGTCTACGTTGGCGACACGACCATTGACGTCGGAGAAGTCGTCTCTGGCAAGGTGATCGTTCTTCGGGGCGACCTGGTCGTGCGAGGCACGATCGATGGCAACGTGCGCCAACTCGGACGTGGCTT
>JAAETH010000324.1 GCA_024228575.1 Actinomycetes bacterium | reverse complement strand
TGCGATCCGGGTCACCAGCATTCGGGACCCCCGAGTACATGCAATCCGCCCTACTCGGGGGCCAGCTGGCTCGCCGCTACGGTCTGCCGTACCGGTCCTCGAACGTCAACGCCGCCAACGCTGTCGACGCCCAAGCCGCCTACGAGTCGGTGTTCTCGTTGTGGGGTGCCGTGATGGGGGGCGCGAACCTGGTGTTTCACGGGGCCGGCTGGATGGAAGGCGGCCTGCGGGCGTCGTTCGAGAAGGTGGTGCTCGATGCCGACCTCATCCAGATGGTGGCTGCATTCCTGCAGCCGTTGATCATCGACGATGCCTCCCTGGCTCTCGACGCCATTGCCGAGGTGGGACCAGGCGGGCACTATTTTGGTGTCCAACACACCCAGGATCGATATCGCGATGCCTTCTTCGCTCCACTGATCTCGGATTGGCGCAACTTCGAGTCCTGGCAGGAGGCTGGATCGCCGACCGCAGACCAGAAGGCGTCGCAGGTCGCCCAGGCATTGCTGGAGGAGTATCGGCCACCCCCGTTCGACGACTCGATTGTCGAGCAACTAGACGACTTTGTGGCGCGACGCGTGGCTGAGGGTGGCGTCGCCACCGACTACTGAGAGGTTGAGATGAAGACACAGACGCAGGTAGTGGTGATAGGTGGGGGAGTCGTGGGGTGCAGCATCCTCTACCACCTCACCATGAAGGGCTGGACCGATGTGGTGCTGCTCGAGCGGACGGAGCTCACGGCCGGTTCGACCTGGCACTCGGCCGGAGGCATGCACACCCTCAACGGCGATCCCAATGTGGCCAAGCTTCAGCAGTACACCATCGAGCTGTACCGCGAGATCGAAGCCGCCTCAGGGCAGGACTGTGGTATCCATCTCACCGGTGGGGTCATGCTGGCCGACACCGCGGAGCGGATGGACTGGCTACGTATGGCCCATGCCCGGGGTCGATACTTGGGGATGGAGACCGAGCTGATCTCGGTCGCGGAAGCCAAGAGACTCATGCCCTTGCTAGAGGAGGAGCACTTCGTCGGGGCCATGTACGATCGCCACGAGGGCCACGTCGACCCGTCGGGGGTGACAAACGCTTACGCCCAATGCGCCCGTGCCAACGGGGCCGAGATCCACCGCAACAGCTGGGCCCGGAGCATCAGCCGCACCGCCGACGGCAACTGGGCCGTCGAGGTCTTTGACACACCGTCGGGTGAGGTGAAGGACACAATCCACTGCGAGCACGTCGTGAACGCCGGCGGCCTATGGGCTCGTGAAGTGGGCCGGATGGTGGGTCTCGAGCTTCCGGTCCTTGCCATGGAACACATGTACCTTCTGACCGAGGACGTTCCCGTCATTGCTGAGTACAACGTTGACCACGGCGAGTTGCTGGGTTGCATCGCCCCCGGCGGCGAGATCTACATGCGCCAAGAGGGAGGTGGCCTCCTCCTCGGCACCTACGAGCGCGATTGTGTGCCCTGGTCACCAGAGGAGACTCC
>JAAETH010000323.1 GCA_024228575.1 Actinomycetes bacterium | reverse complement strand
CGGGTGCGTCGCCCCCCGGCCCCGGCGCCCACCGCAGCGGTACCCGTACAGGGTCCGGTGGGCGACGAATCCGGATTGTCACCCCAGGAGGGCGGCCCGTCACCCGACCCCGAGTTCGAAGCGGAGATACCTATGCAGCTCACCGGGTAGAGGCCGTGGAATACGACCGGTGGTTGGGTGACGCCGAGGTGATCCTCGACGTGTGCGACCGGTTCGGGGTGACCCCTGACGAGGCTGGCGCTATGGACGTCTCGGTGTTGGGTCTCCTGACCGCTGGGAAGGAACTGGCTAGACGATGACGACCGATGTTGAGATTCGGATAACTGACAAGAACGCTACGGGCCCGGGTATGGCCGCGGCTCAACGCCGCCTCGACGGGGTCAAAGCAGACCTCAAGGAATTGAACCGCCTGGGGAAGGTCGACGGGGATGTCGACATGGACACCTCGCAGGTCAAACAGGCCGAGGCCGAGATCCGCGACCTGGACTCGATCCCCCCGCCGATGATCGAACCCCAGGCCGACGTTCAGGGTCTCGAGGATCAGTTAGCGGGTGTGGACCTGTCGGACATGGGCGGGTCGATGGCGTCACAGATCACAGGGCTACTCGGCGCGGCGGGTCCGGTGGGTGGCGCTGTCGGCGCGGCGGCGGGTGGCCTCGCTGCGGTGTTCGGCGACGATTTCATAGAGGGTGTCACCTCTGTGATCGGGGGACGTCAGGTCAAGGTCCAGCGGGCACTACGCACAGGTCTGTCGTCGAACGAGATCGCAGACATCGGCGAGGACGCCGCCGAGTTGTACATGGCCGGGTGGGGTGAAGGCCTCGGCGACCTGTCCGAGACACTGTCGACAATCAAGGGGGAACTGGCCGAGCTCCCCACGTTCATCGACGATAAGGAAATGTCGCGGCGGTTTATCGCTGTTGCTGAGACGTACCGTATCGAGGTTGACGCTCTCGTGTTAGCGTCCCGGAAACTGGTCAACGAGGGCCTGGCCGGATCGGTCGAAGAGGCACTCGACGTCATCACCGGGTCGTTGACCGAGGCTGGCGTTCAGGGCGACGAAGCCCTCGACATCCTCCGCGAGTTCTCCCCGTTCTTCGCGAAACTCGGGTTGGAAGGACCGACCGCTGTCGGTCTGGTCACGTCCGCTTTGCGGGACGACTTGTTCCCCGTAGCGGACCGGGCCGGCGAGGTCGTCGAGGAGTTCGTAAACCGGGTGTCGAACACCCGCGACGCCGAAGAGGGCCTCAACGCGATCGGGTTCTCGATCGACAAGATGAACCAGTCAATCGAGGCCGGTCGAGGTGAGGAAGTGTTGGGCGCGGTCGTGAACCGTCTCGCTGATATGGCCGATCAGACAGAGGCCAACGTCAGAATGGTCGAAATCTTCGGGGCGTCGGTTGAGGGTGTCACCGCCCTAGAGTTGGCCGACTGGTACAACGAGGCCGCGGGTGCGTCGGCCACCTACGCTGGTCAGGCAGAACTGGTCGCCAACGCGAACGAGCGGGCCGCGTCGAACTTTGAGATTGTGCAACGCAGGGCCACGGGCCTGGGCCGTACCTACGGGGGCGTCCTCAACGTCGAGCTCGGTGGGTTGATCGCGGCGCACGACGGGTTCAACTCGGCCATTGAGAAAGCGATCCCGTTTATCGGCGACGAAGAGGTCGCGGTTGATCGCCTGTCGAACGTGTCCGCTGACGCGTCGCGGGCCATGTTCGAGATGGCGATGGAGACCAACACCGCGACCGACGCCGCGATCGATTTGGCTGGCGAGGTCCGATCCCTCGACGACGTCCTCGCTGAGTTCGCCGGCCGGTACGACTCGGATCGAATATTCCGGGCGGTCGACGACGACATTCGCCGCCTGGTGGGCGCGGTCACCGACCTTGAGGGTGACATCTTCGACGTGGGCGCAGGGTTTGACACGACCACAGAGGCCGGGTCGAGGATGGAACGATTGATGGAAGACCTCGCTGGGAACGTCGACACCCTCGGCCAAGAACTCTCTGAGGGTTCGATTACGGGCGCCCAGTTCGAGGGGCAGATGGCCAAGATCGAGGACGCTCTACGGGCCGCAGCGGCGCAAATGAACCTGACCGAGGCCGAGACCCAGGAGCTGATCGACAAGTACTTACAGGTCCCCGCTGAGGTCACCACCAAAGCGAACCTTGACGACCACCAGGCCCTGTCCGATATTGGGGCGTTGAACCGATCCCTCGACGGGATCCCGTCGTCGAAGTCGACCCGCCACGATTTCGTCACCCACTACCGGACGGTTGGGACCGCCCCTCGGTCTGGTCCCCGCCGTCATGGTGGGATCACCGGGTCGGCGTTTCCCGCCGCGACTGGCGGGATCAGGGCCGACGAGTCGCTGACCCTGGTCGGCGAAGAGGGCCCCGAGCTGGTCAACCTTGGTGTCGGCGCGAGCGTGGCGACAACTGGCGACAGCTCCCGCCGGTTGAACGCCGCCGGGTCGGGCGGTGGGATCACGGTGAACATGGTTATCCAGGGGTCACTTGTCGCTGAGCGTGACATCGTCGAGATTGTCCGAGACGAGTTCCAAAACGGGAGCCTTGGCTAGTGTCCGATTTCCTGATCCAAATGGGAACGGACACCATCTCGGCGGACTTCGAAACGACAACGATCACCGCGGTTGGTAGCAGCACCTCAGCGTTCGTGGTCATGCTATCGAACCGGCACACCGGCGGCGGCCAACTCGGGGACACCACGACCCACGGCCCCGACGACGCCTCCATCCACCCGGTGTTAACCGCGGCTGACACGATCACATGGACCAGGCCGTCGGTCACCCCAGGGCAACCAATCGACGTGTCTTACGCCGTCATCGAATACGTCGGCCCCGCCGACGGGCCAAACGAGTTCAAAGTCCGCTCGAGGAACACGATCGCTTTGACATCAGCCGAGTCGGTCGCGTCTACCTACTGGGGGACCACAATCGACGACGTTGACCGTGCGATTCCGTTCATCAACGGCGCGTTGACCGCTGACACCGCTAACGAGTTCAACAACCTCGGCGTCCGAGCTGTTATCACCGGGCCCGCCGAGGTCACTGTGTACGGCGGAGCGAACGACGCGACCGTCAAATCAGTGCATGTCACCACCGTCGAGTTCACCGGCGAAAACCATCGGATCGGGCACGGCACCGTCCTCGCGTCCACCGCCGACACTGGCACTATCGACCTGGTCTACGACGCGTCGGGGATAGGGGGCCGGTCGTTCTCTGTGACCTCTTGGGCGAACGCTGTCATCGCATCGTGGGGGCACGACAACGACGGGACCGATAATTCGTACTCTGATCTGTGGCCATGCCTCACCCCCGAGTCGGGGGGAGCCCTCAACCAGGTCGACTGGACATTCCATTCCGATCACGGCGGCCCCGGTAACCACACCGTCCACGTTTGGGACAACCCCGATATTGCGGTGACGCGCTACACCGACACGGCGTCAACGGTCGCGGTGAACGTCGACATTACAGCGTCGGGGTTGAGCGACCTCTCTCAGTCCTTGGTCTTGGGGACGTCGACGTCGTCTGGTACAGGGTCGACGTATCTGCGGGGGTGGCGAATGTACGACCTGACATCGTTGACCGTCGCCCGCCACCAGTGCCACCGCGCGGGGAACACCGTCAACCACGAACTCCAGGTGATTGATTTCTCTGGGGCCGACACCCCCGACGATCCAGCAGAACACGGGGTGATCGTCGAGTGGGACTTCGACAACGACAACAATTACGACGAGTCGTTGGAAGATGTCACCTCTGATGTGATGTCAGCCCAATGGAGGGTGGGCCGCGACTACCCCTCTCAACTCACCGGGAGGTCGGTCCCTGGCCTCCTGCGTATGGTGCTCGATAACAGCTCGGACGAGTACTCGCCATACAACACGACATCGACTAGGAACACTGGTGTCTATTCTCTCGGTAACGGGCGCCGGGTCAGGGTCAGGACGTCAGCGTCCGACCCGAGAGATATCGCCAAGTTGGACCGGGACCGGTTCAACGGGACCGGGGCTATCGGTGCCACTGAGGAAGGGACCACTTGGACCAGTCAACAGGGGTCGTGGTCTCGCGGGTCGGGAGTTCTCTCAGCTGGCACCGACGCTAGCGTGTCCCGGAACGTAGCGACGATCCCTCTCGGGGTGTCAGATTTCTACGCTCAGATCACCACCGATTTCATTGACTTCGGGTCATCAAACGGGATCGTCTACCAGTTCGCTGATACCAGTAACTTCCACACGGTCCAACTGCAACGAGGTAAGGTCGTCCACTGGATCAACGTGGCTGGGGTCAACACCGCTCACGCCACCCAACCAGAGCACGAAGCCCGCGACGGAATAGTGTTGGGTGTTCATGTCTATGGCACCACCACCGACGTGTATCTCGACGGGGTCCTGGTCGGGTCGTGGACAAACAACGGCGACACCGACACCGCGATGGGGTTGTACGCACTGTGGGACAAACAACGGGCCCCAGCAGTCCGCGATTTCTATGTGTGGGACACCCTCAGAACCACCGCGCCGGGGGTCCTGTGGACAGGGTCTATCAGCAGAGTCGAAGCTAACGTGTCGAAAGAGGGCGAGAAAACAGCGACGGTTTACGCTGTCGGCGATCTTGATCTCCTGAACCGAACTATCGACCCTCCCGACTCGATCGGTGAAGCCTCCGGTATTTCTGCTGGGGTCACTGCCGGTCACCTGGTCGGTAACGCCGCCGCCGCTGTCGGCGCTCTCCACCCCCCCTACCCCCTCAACGCGGGTGATGTCACCCTCGGTGCTGTGGCCGATACCCCTAAGAAAGCTATGGGGTTCGTTCGCGAAATCGAAGAGGCCGAGGTCGGGTTCGTGTACGAACGACCTGAAGGTGGGATCGGTTTCGATGACCGATCGAACCGTGACGGTTCGACATCGTTGGTCGTGTTCTCCGACGCCCCCGGAGCGGGTGATCTGTCATATGAGAAGATACGGGTTCGGTCAGCGAAAGGTGACCTGATCAACCGGGTGAAATCGGAGGTGTCCCCGACAATCGCCAGGTTGGCGACCCTATGGGGAACAACCGCGAACATCGCGGCGGCGTCACCCGCTGACGTGTCGATCACTCTCCCTAACGAGGCCCCCCACGCTGACGACGCCGAAACCGGTGATCTCTATCTGGCGGTGTTCATCTCGTCGGTTCACACTGCGGCGGTGCCCTGGCTGAACCCGCTCGGGTGGGTGAACCTGAGACCCACCTGGGATGAGCTCGGATTGATCCGCGTGTACGCCAAAGTCCTCGATGACGCCGACTTCGGCGCGACGGTGGTCTTCTATGATGACACCACCCCCGCGGGGGGCGCGTGGCAGCAGTCAGGCCACATGATCAAAAACTGGTACGGGAACATCGGGTCGGGGGTGGCTGCAGCGTTCGCCGGGTTCGGCGTTCCTCACTCCACTGCCGAAGCCCAGGCCGGCGACAACGACCCCCCGACCCTGATCACCCCATGGGAGAAACAAGCTAACCTGTGGATTGTTCAACGCGCTGGGGCGGTGTCGTCATCTGGTGGGGCGACGGTGGCCGCTGCTGATGTCGCTGACGCCCCCAACGGGTTCGTGTCTCCATCGTCGACGTTTGTGAACGCCACCGCGGGCGGCGCTTACGACGTGGCTTTACAACAGGCGTACCGGTCTGCGACTGAAGCGGTAAGCGACCCCTCCGCGTTCCTCGGCCAGTTCGACGATTTCGACTATGTCGAGACAGCGACTATCGCGGTCCGCCCCTACGCGGGTGACCCGCCGCCGAGGTCGGGGGGTGAAGTTGTCCAGGATGACAACGCTGCGTCTCAGGTCGACCATAACGCTGTGATCGCTCATCAGACCCCGTCGTTGATACAGCCGGACACCACAACAGCATCGATATACAACGACGTGTTGTTGACCCGGTTTGATCAGGACCGCCCGATTGCCACTGTCGGGTTCACCGCCCGGAAATCGTGGACGCATCGTAAACACGCTGTCGAGCGGGTCCTGTCGGATCGTGTGACGGTCGAAGCTGACGGGCCCTCGGGGCAGGGAATCAACGCTGATTTCTTTGTGGAGACGGTGCG
>JAAETH010000322.1 GCA_024228575.1 Actinomycetes bacterium | reverse complement strand
GAACTCCCTGTTCGGCGGCCACGAAGACGGGATCGTCGGTCGGGACCGGCGAGCTTCCGAGGTGGGGGGCGAGGTAGTCACCAATGGTGTAAGGCAAGACGAAGTAGCCATCGGCCAGCCCCTGCATGAGGGCTGAGGCCCCGAGACGGTCGGCCCCATGGGCAGAGAAGTTGGCCTCACCCGTCGAGTAGAGACCAGGGACGGTGGTCATCAGGTTGTAGTCGACCCACAGGCCACCCATCGTGTAGTGGGTGGCGGGGTAGATGCGCATCGGGGTGGCGTAAGGATCCTCGCCCGTGATGCGGTCATACATCTGGAAGAGGTTCCCGTACTTCTCCTCGATGGTGTCGCGCCCGTCGCGTCCGATGGCCTGGCTGAAGTCGAGGTAGACCCCGTTCTTGAGTGGGCCGACTCCATTCCCCTGATCGACCACGGTCTTGGCGTTGCGGGAGGCGACATCGCGGGGCACCAGGTTGCCGAAGGCCGGGTACTTCTCCTCGAGGTAGTAGTAGCGCTCCGCTTCGGGAATCTGGGCCGCATGACGGGTCTCGTCGGGATTG
>JAAETH010000321.1 GCA_024228575.1 Actinomycetes bacterium | reverse complement strand
GCCGAGCTGGTCGAGTCCATGGCCGACCTTCCGGCCGCATTCGCAAGGGCCAAGGCCGCGGATGAGACCTTCGTCATCGTCATGCACGTGTCGGAGTACGCATGGGTCGGCGGAGGCACCTGGTGGGATGTCGGTGTGCCAGAGGTCAGCGATCGTGACGACGTGCTCGCTGCCAGAGGCGTGTGGGAGGCCGAGTCGAAGCAGCGAAGGGACGGGATCTGACCGAACGGTCGTCGGGCGGGAAACCCGATCAGGCGATCGTGTTGTCTGCTCCCCGCTATACCTTCATGGCTGTGACGAAGGTTCCGGCGCGAGTTGTTGGTCTTGTGGGTGCGATTGCCCTTCTCGGCTCTGGGGTGGCTGGTTGCACGTCGAGCGATGTCGATCCTGCCGACATCTCCTTCCCCGACATTGCGACTTCGACTTCGACTTCGACTTCGGCGGCACCGCACGAGTCGATCGATCTTCCCACCCCGACCACGGTTCCTATCCCCGTCGGGGGTGTGGTGAGGGTCGGCATGTGGGCCGAACCGGACCAGGAGGCCCCCACCCTGGCAGGTGCGATCGTCAGGTCGATGACCCAACCCCAGCTGTTCGAACCAGGTCCGGAGGGATCGTGGATTGCAGGCTTGGTCGAGCCGGGGAGCGACCTCGACGGGGACGGTTTGCGATCCGCTTCGTTTCGCCTGAGAACCGGGGCCGTCTGGTCGAACGGGTCGCCGATCACGGCAGACGATCTGCGGAGGTCGGCGGACACACTGTTCGTCGAATCGATCGTGTCCGACGGCGAGATCATCACCGTCAGCTTCAACCAGCCGCTGCCGAACTGGCGCATGTTGTGGTCGGGGACCGAGGTGGTCGAGCCTCCGTCCGCCGATGTCTTCGGGGGACCCTTCGCTGTCGGATCGGTGGTCGCCGGCCTCGAGACGGTGCTCGTACCCAACGATGTGTGGTGGGGTGATGGGCCCTACCTCGACGAGCTCCACCTGGTCGTGGTGCCAGATCAAGACATCATGATGCGCCTGTTCGCGCGGGGCGACCTCGATGTCATGTCGCCGATGCCCTCCGTCGGCCGGCTGGCCGAGATCGACCTGATATCGAACGTTCGTGATGTGTCGGTCGACAGAGCCGATGGGTTCGGTTGGTGGACGGGCCTGACCATGGATCCCGACCAGGTCGGGCAGGTCGATCGAGAGGTTCTCGCCTCGACACTCGACCCAGCCCTTTTTGTGGGGTCGCTGCTGAAGGACGAAGCGATCGTCATCAAAGGTCAACCCACCGCTGACTTCGAACCAGCGATCACCGGCACCCTTGTCACCATCACAAGCCCCGACGATGTTCCGATGCTTGCTGCAGCCCTTCGGGCGGTGGTGCTGGAGGTCCGTCGTTCGGGTGGCATCACGCCCGAGATCCGCGAGGCCGCTTCAGACCTGGCCGAGCCATGGATCTCACAAGGAGCTCCTGCCTGGGCCGGATTGAACTACGAGGGCCCGGGTCGTGGTTGCTGGACGTGTGCCTACGGAGATATCGACGAGTCAGCGGCCCGTCTCGCTGACGGTGGGGGAGAGCCGCTCGATGCCCTGCTCGGCGAGCGCGCCATCGTCGATCGTTGGTGGCACCCGGTCGTCGTGACGGCGGCCGATCCTTCGATCGTCGGAGTTGAGGCGAACGGGTGGGCACTCGGCCCAGCGTGGAACGCGGAGTTGTGGTGGCTCGACCCTACGGACGGGTCGCAGAGTGCGGGCTGAAGCACGGTCCTGATGCCATACCCCCCGTGGCCGTACCCGCGCGCCCGAGGACGAAATTGTTGATGGGAATACCTGCGCTGGGATGAGGTGCAGCTGGATGTATTGCCGTTGACCCGACAGCGTGAAGACCGATGTGATCGCCGATACCGAACCCGGTGTTGAATCCAAGCGACGGGTACATCAGCTGGTCCACCTCGTTGCAGTGGTCGAGCCCGACGATGTGACCGAGTTCGTGGCGAATGACTGCGGCGAGGTCGTCGAATCGGAGCAGTGAACCCGACCCCCAGTGATAGCCGACGTGGCCTGTCACATAGGTCGGCTCGCCGATGTCATAGGTTTCGAGTTGACCATCGACGACGAGGCTGATCGTGTCTGTGGCCCTGACGTGAAGATGTGCAACCGAGAACGCTACAGCCAGGGGTTCGAGCCCGGCCTGGTATGGGCGCGCTCCGATCCAGACGGGAGCCCAGCGGTCGCCGTAGCGAGCGGGCTGATGTACGTCGCGGTTGGCGATTTGTGGAGAGCCCGCCACGACGGTGTGGCCGATGTACTCGTCTGTTTCGCCGTCGTAGGTGAACTCGATGCCCGTCAGCTCCGATACTTCGGCGACCGAATCGAGGATTGCATCGATTGCCCCGCTGGGGCCCAGATCGTTGTTGATCACGAAGTGGATGGGCTCGTCGGAGGGCCACCGGAACGGCTGACCGTCGATCCATGAATCGATGAACGTGTGTGTGTCGCGGGCGCGGACCCCAGAAGAGGCTCCTGCCCCGTCAGAGCTTGCGCTGCCGAATCCCCAGGTGAGGCCGGTCTCGTCGATCATCGCGTAACCCGAGCGGTCCGACACCACGTCCACCCCTGTCACCGGGGCCGCACGTTCGGGATCGATCTCTGGCCGTGAACCGTGGAAGACGCTGTTGCCGAAGTTGAAGATACCGCCATCCGAGGCGACCATCAGGTAGGCGGTGCCCGACGACAACGCTCCGATGACGGGCGCCGCCAGTGGCACACCGGGTATCACCTGTGGGACCGATCCCGCGAAAGGAGCCGTGCCAAAAGCGAACAACCCTCCATCGCCGGCGACCTGCCAATAGCCACTTGTTTCGTGTGGTACGAGGCCCGCGATCGGCTCGTCGAGGCTGACACCGGGGAGGACTCCGGGAATCGAGTCGTGGAACTCGGCCGACCCGAAGGCGAAGATTCCGCCGTCTGCACCGAGCATGTAGTAGCCGAGATCATCGTCGAGAGCGATGCCGTCGATGATCCTGTCGGCGAGGACCATGTCGCTCAGATCGCCTAGGTGACTCGCATCGCCATATGTGAACACGCGACCGAGCGTCGAGAACAGCCAGTAGCCGTTGCCAGACCGGGTCGGGGCGAGAGCGACAGCCGTTTCGCCCGCGTGCAGTGCCGGCAGGTCACCGTGATGCGGAGCGTCGACGGCGAAGACCTTCCCATCGGAGTCAACGATCCAATAACCCGTCTCGTCGGGTGTGTAGACGATGTCGACGAAGGTTGTGCCGGCTGGATCGCGGGTGAACGATGTGGCCGAGATCTCGCCTTCGTGAGCACCGGCGGGGTCGGGTTGGGCTGGGATCGCGAGGTCGGCTGCAACCACTCCCGCCGCCGCCGAGAGTTGAAGGAACCGTCGCCGGTCGATACTGAATGGCACGTGTCCATATTGGCTCAAGAAATCACCCGAGCAACGTCATCGCGACCACAGTGTCGGCAGACAAAGCCTCCACCGGGTGGGCAGCTTCGTCGTCATCGGCATTCCGTCGATCAGCCCTCGACCGAGATGGCCGCTCGGGGGCAGCGGTTGACGGCTTCCATGAGGCGTTCGCGGTCTTCGTCGCCCGGGGCATCGTTCAGGACGTAGAGCAGGTCGTCGTCGCGTACCTCGAAGAGGTGGGGTGCGACCTGCGTGCAGATGGCGTTGCTCTCACAGACGTCATAGTCAACGTTGATCTTCATGCGCTCACCCTACTTCGACCGGTGGGCGTGTTCGGTTCCGTGCTGGGTCGTCATCGGCGGAGAGGACGCGGTTTCTTGAGTGCTCCCGATTGGCCGGCGATGACCAACCCCAACGCCCCCAGCACCAGGATCATGGCGGCGATCTGGATTGGGTTGAGGGGTTCGTCGAGGAAGATCCAGGCGGCCGAAGAGGAGACGATCGGCACCAGCAAGGTGAACGTCGATCCGAGCCACAGTGGTATTCGCCTGAGCGACCAGTTCATGAGTTCGTGGCCCAACACCCCCGAGCCAAAGGCCAGAGCGATGAGCCACATCCAGCTCTCGGTTGACGGATTGGCGAGGCTCTGGCCGAAACACAAGGCGAGTGGGATGTTGATGATGCCGGTGTAGAAGGCCGATCCGAGTGTGTACTCGCGGGGAGTGACCTTGTCCTTGGCCAGCCGGTTGGCGACGAAGTAGGCCGACCAGGCAACCAGTGCGCCGACGGCGGCGAGGTCGCCTGCGAGGTTCCACTCCGGTGCTTCGGTGGATCCCGTGACCACCACGGCGACGCCCGCGAGGGCGATCAGGCCGAGGACGAGATCTCGTCGGGTGATGTGTTCGCCGAACACCTTGGCAGCGACGATCGAAACCACCACAGGCTGCATCGCTCCAATTATTGTGGCGTTGACGATGGTGGTGAGCTTGACCGCCGAGAAGAACAAGGCCACGTCGAGACCGAGAGCGATGCCTCCCCAGATCGTTCCCTTCAGCACCTTCGGCGTCAGGCGGATGCCGCTGCGCCAACCGACGGCGCTCATGACGATGGCGTACAGCGTGAACCTGTAGGCGGCGATCGTCATGCCGCCCATGTCGATGTTCTTGGCCACGACGCCCGAGAGACCCCAGACGGTCACGGCTACGGCGGCGCCGATCAGTCCCGTCGTCGAGGTGGGTTCCTCGGTGGTGGGCGCTCCAGGCATCGGCGCACGCTACAGCCTTGTTGCGGGACCGCGCCCTTCGGACCCTCAGCTCGCAGATCTTGCTGCGCCGGTCAGCGGCGACACTTTCTCCTGGGTCGAGTCGTGGGTAAGCCATCCAATTGACGACCTAACGTTTGTTAGGCTATGGTTGCAGCCGTGCCAGGGCGCCAGAACATCACCGACGAGGCTGCGCGTCTGTTCATCACAAACGGATACGCCGAGACGACTCTACGCGACATAGCGGCGGCGGTCGGCATCAAGGCCGGCTCGATCTACTACCACTTCGCATCGAAGGAAGACCTGCTCGTCGACGTGATGCAACAAGGCATGGTCGTGATGGTCGACGCATTCGCGGCCACGGCCGCCCAAACCGAGGGCCAACCTGCCGCCCAACGTGTCACCGAACACATCAGGGCCCATCTCGAATCACTGTTCAACCACGGCCCCTACACGACCACACACGTGTCGACGTTCCACTACGCCCCCGACTCGGTGAAGGCAGAGGTGGTACCGCTGCGCGACGCCTATGAACGTCTGTGGACAGAGTTGTTCGCCGAGCTGCAAGCCGACGGTCAGATCGGATCCGACGTCGATCTGAGCCTCACCCGCCTCAGCCTCATGGGCTCGATGAACGCGGCGATCGACTGGTTCGACCAGTACAGGGGCGATCTCGAGCGATTCGTCGAGGTCGTCGGGTATCAGTTCTGGCACGGAGTCGGAGTCCAAGTCGAGACCGGGTCCCAAGGGGGTCAATGATGAGAAAGTTGCCGACGAGGGTCGACAAGACGTCCGAGATCTACGCGACCAACGTCGCCGCTTATCGAGAACTCGACGCCGAGCTTCGGGCGGCGATGCAGTTCGCCATCGATGGGGGCAAGGGGCGCGACCGCAGTATCGAACGTCACTACAAACGGGGCAAGTTGATGTCTCGCGAACGTATCGATGCGGTCATCGACGCCGACACCGCCTTCCTCGAGCTATCCACGCTGGCCGGATGGGGAATGGTGAACGACGAGTTCCCCGGCGGTGGCACCGTCACCGGCATCGGGGTTGTCCACGGGGTGCCGTGGATGTTCATCGCCAGCGATGCGACGGTCAAGGGTGGGTCGCTGTTTCCGGCCGGTATCAAGAAGCAGGTCAGGGCTCAAGACATTGCCCTCGAGAACGGCCTGGGCACGATCTACCTCGTCGATTCCGGCGGTGCCTACCTACCCATGCAGGACGAGGTCTTTCCCGACAAGGACCACTTCGGCGGCGGTTTCTACCGCCAGGCCCGCATGTCCGCGGCCGGGCTCCCTCAGATGTCGGTTGTCCTCGGTGGTTGCACGGCGGGCGGAGCGTACGTTCCCGCCCTGTCCGACGAGGTCATCATGGTCGACGGAATCGGCCGAATCTTCCTGGGTGGCCCACCGATCGTAAAGGCTGCGCTCGGCGAGATCATCGACCAGGACGACCTGGGCGGTGCGGCCCTGCACACCCGCCAGTCGGGTGTGTCCGACTACATGGTCAACACCGAGCGCGAAGCGTACGCCTTGCTGCGCGATCTGTGCGCCAACACCAACCAGCGTCGAATGGATCAGCCGGCGGGCTGGCTCGACACCGCAGAACCCGAACCCCCCGCCTATGACGTCGAGGAGATCTTCGGCATCATCAACGCCGACACGCGCATCCCGTTCGACTGTCACGAGATCATCGCTCGCATCATCGACGGATCGAAGTTCAGCGAGTTCAAGCCCGACTGGGGCGACTCGATCGTCTGTGGTTATGCCCGAATCTGGGGCCACCTCGTCGGTGTCATCGCCAACAACGGCATCATCTTCAACGAGTCGGCGCTCAAGGCCGCACACTTCATCGAGCTCTGTGAACAACGAGCGGTACCACTGCTGTTCCTGCAGAACACCAGTGGCTACATGGTGGGCCGCGATTCCGAAGTGGGTGGCATCGCCAAGAACGGCGCAAAGATGGTTTCGGCCGTCGCCAACGCTCGTGTCCCGAAGTTCACGGTTCTCACCGGCGGGTCCTACGGGGCAGGCAACTATGGCATGTGTGGTCGGGGTTTCGCACCTCGGTTCCTCTTCACCTGGCCCAACAGCCGCATCGCCACCATGGCGGCCGACACCGCCGAGACGGTCCTGACCGACATCCGGGTCGGTGGTCTGAAGGGTGCCGAGACCACGGAGGAACAGCTCGCCAAGGTCAGGGCCGAGATTCGCGAGCAGTACGAAACACAATCGAGCCCGTACTACGCCACCTCTCGGCTGTGGGACGACGGGCTGATATTGCCGACCGACACGCGTGATGCACTCGGGATGTGCCTGTCGTTGGTCGCTCGCCAGCCGGGTCCCGAGGTCGGCGACAAGATCGTTTACCGGATGTGATGGGGGTGCACAACATGAAGTTGCTAGTTGCGAACAGGGGCGAGATCGCTCGCCGGATCATCCGAACCGCCAAGTCCAGGCGGGTTCCGACGGTTGCCGTCTTCGCCGAACCCGATACCGACGCACCGTTTGTGGGCGATGCCGATCAGGCCGTTCGGATCGGGCCGGCTGCGCTGGCCGACTCGTACCTGTCGATCGATGCCATCCTCGCTGCCGCCGAGCGCACCGGCGCCACCCACGTGCACCCCGGCTACGGCTTCCTGGCCGAGAACGCAGCGTTCGCCAGTGCGGTGGTCGATGCGGGTCTCACATGGGTCGGTCCCAAACCCGAAGCCATCGAGGCCATGGGCTCCAAGATCGAGGCACGTTCGCTTGCCGAACGTGCCGGTGTCCCCATCATCGTCGGCTACAACAAATCACAGGACGATGCCGACCTGGCCTCCGCCGCCGATGACATCGGCTATCCGATCCTGGTCAAGGCATCTGCCGGTGGTGGAGGCAAGGGTATTCGTGTCGCCCATTCGCCCGACGAGTTCGCCACCGCACTAAACGATGCCCGCACCGAGGCCCAGCGTGCCTTCGGCAACGGCGATGTCATCGTCGAACGGTTCGTCGAACGCCCCCGCCACGTCGAGGTCCAGGTCGTGGGAGACAAACACGGCGACGTGGCCGACCTGGGCACCCGCGAGTGCTCGATCCAGCGCCGCTATCAGAAGGTGTGGGAGGAAGCCCCGGCTCCGAACCTTCCCGAGGCCACCGATGTGGGCCTGCGTGAAGCCGCCCGCAAGTTGGCGGCCGCCATCGGCTACGACTCTGCTGGAACCGTCGAATTCATCGTCGACGCCGACCGCCCAACCGACTTCTTCTTCCTCGAGATGAACACGCGCATCCAGGTCGAACACACGGTGACCGAAGAGGTCACCGGTATCGACCTGATCGGGGCCATGTTCGACGTTGCCGATGGGGCTCGTGTTGGCGAAGCGGTGGGTGAGGTGACGTTCTCCGGTCACGCCATCGAGGTGCGTGTTAATGCCGAAGACGCATGGAACGGCTTCGTCCCCCAGACCGGCACGGTGGGGCTGGTGAGCGTTCCGCGGAACGTTCGCTGGGACGCGGGTATCGAGCCCGGCAGCGAGATCAGTCCCCATTACGACTCGATGATCGGCAAGCTCATCGTGCACGGGCCCGATCGGGCCGCGGCGGTGATTGCCGTCCAGGACACACTCGACGAGGTCTGTGTCGGCGGGCCGGTCACCAACACCGGATTTCTCTGGTGGCTCGCCCGCCAGCCCGACGTGGTGGCCGGCACCATGACAACTCGTTGGCTCGATGAGATCGATCTACCCGAGGCCCCAGACGCAGAACCCGCAGCGCGAGCAGCTGCTTGGGCCTGGCGCCTCGAGCGATGGCACACCAGATCGGCGTCGTCGCCGTGGAACCAGATCGAAGGACGCCGCATCACACCACAGGCCAATACCCAGACGGTCGAGGTTTCGCGCGGAGGCGAGTCTTGGGAGTTCCCCGCATCCGAGCTCGAGGCCGACGGCTCGGTTCGTGCTCGTGTCGATCGGGCACATCGGCGGGCCTATGCGACGTTGCGGGGCGAGACGTTCACCTTCGAGGTCCCGACCAGGGCCGAGCGTTGGAACGCCGACGCAACCGACCGCGCTGCCGAGGGCGACATCGCTGCACCGTTTCCGGCCGTGGTGGCCGAGGTCAAGGTCGCCCCCGGCGACACCGTCGAGACAGGCGA
Organism: Actinomycetes bacterium; assembly: GCA_024228575.1. Classification (GTDB taxonomy): domain Bacteria; phylum Actinomycetota; class Acidimicrobiia; order Acidimicrobiales; family Poriferisodalaceae; genus JAAETH01. Next base: position 5,467 of record JAAETH010000321.1, on the reverse strand, counting down.
CACAGTTGTTGTCATCGAGGCCATGAAGATGCTGCATTCGCTCGCTGCTCACGGGGCGGGGACGGTCGAAGCCGTCAACGTCGCCGAGGGCGACCAGGTGGCGACAGGAGACGTGCTGGTGAAGTTCGTCAGCCAAACAGGAGAAGACAAGTGACCCTTCGCAATGCGTACGTGACCGACGAACTCGAGGCCATCTACGATCAGACGGTCGACTTTGTCACCAAGGAGGTCATCCCCCACGGTGAGGTGTGGGAGGAAGCGGGAAAGGTCCCCCGCGACGTCCTTCGCAAGATGGGTGACCTCGGCATGTTCGGGTTGCGGGTGCCAGAGGAACACGGTGGGCTCGGCATGGGCCCCCTCGCTTCGGCAACATTCGCAGAGGCCCTCGGAGCGTCGACGTTCGCCGGCTTCGATGTCACCGTGCTGGTCCACACCGACATGGCGGGTCCCCACCTTCTCAACTCGGGGTCGCCCGGCCAGCTCGCCGAGTGGGTTCCCAAGATGTTGTCCGGTGAGGCCATCTTGTCGATCGGAGTCACCGAACCCGACGCCGGATCCGACGTCGCAGGCATGCGCAGCACCGCCGTCAAGGATGGCGACGGCTGGCGCATCAATGGCACGAAGACGTTCATCACCAACGGTGTCTATGGCGAAATGACCATCGTGGCGGCCAAGACCAACCCCGATAGTCGCTACGGCATCACCATGTTCCTGGTTCCGGCGGGCACCGAGGGGTTCTCGGTCGCGAAGAAGCTCAGCAAACATGGCTGGTTGTGCAGCGACACCGCAGAGCTGGTGCTCGACGACGTGTGGGTCTCGGACGACCAGGTTCTCGGCACGGTGCATCGTGGTTTCTACGAGACGATGCGCAACTTCCAGAACGAACGGATGGTCATCATCGCCGAGGGTGTCGGCGCCGCCCAGGCCGCCATCGACACGACGAATGAGTACGTGTACGAGCGCAAGGCTTTCGGAGGCCGTCTCTCCGACCTTGGCGCCATCCGTCAGCGCATGGCCATGAACCAGGCCAAGATCGACGCTGTTCGGGCGGCGGTCTACCACGCTGCCTGGATGTGTGAGCAGAGCGCCGATGGCATCCCGTCGGAAGCCGCAGTCAAGGCCATGTCAGGTGTCAAGGCGTTTGGCGCCGAAGCGATCAACCAGGTCATGTACGACTGCCTCCAGTTCCACGGGGGTATGGGATACATGCGCGAGACGGCCATCGAGCGTATGTACCGCGACGCCCGCATCATCCCCATCGGCGGTGGTGCCACAGAGGTCATGCTCGAGGAAGTCGCCAAACGCAGCTACGGCATGGACTGATCCTCTCGAGGTTGCGACACCGGAGCTCGGCCATTCCTCGCCATGCGGGATGCTTGTTTGTCCTCGCGCGTTCTCGTCTAGGGTCTCGCCGTGATTCGGGCTCGGATCGAGGCGGTGCTCGACGCGATCGAGGCGGACGAACTCGGTACCAACGCGTTCATCACCGTCGATCGTTCCGGCGCTCTTGCCGGCGCCGACGCAGCTGACGATCGTCGGGTGCGCGGCCGGTCTCTAGGCCCTCTCGACGGCCAGCCGGTGGCGGTGAAGGACTCTCTCGATACCGCCGGTCTGCGCACGACGTATGGATCGGGCATGTATGACTCCCGCGTCCCCGGGGTCGACGCCGTGGCGGTCCAGCGGCTGCAAGCGGCGGGCGCCATCGTGGTCGGTAAGACGAACCTGACCGAATTCGCCTGCGGCACCGTCGGCGTCAATCAGTGGTTCGGCGACGTCCACAACCCCCACCGACACGGTTTCTATCCCGGCGGTTCTTCGTCGGGATCCGCTGCCGCGGTGGCGGCGGGCATGGTTTCGCTCGCTCTCGGTACGGATACCGCGGGGTCGATCCGTCACCCTGCGGCTGTGTGTGGTGTTGTCGGGTTGAAGCCCACCCTTGGTCGAGTTCCCGTCGACGGCAACGCACTCATCGCCCGCAACCTCGATCACGTCGGGCCGATCGCTTCGAGTACCGATGGGGCGGCGCTGGTGCTCGAGGCGATCCAGGACGACCGGTGGGGTGCGGTCGATCTCGACCTTCCGGACCGCCCGCTTCGGGTGGGTGTGCTGGCCGGTGAGTTCGTCGATGCCTGCCCCAGCGACGTTCAGGCGCCCTTCATGGCAGGTGTCGACTTGTTGCGATCCGAGGGCCACGAGGTGGGGGAGGTGTACCTCGACATCGATCTCGAAGAGGCCGAAGACCACGGGGCCGTGCTCTGCATGGACATGCTCGAGGTTCATGGCCACGACATTCGGTCGGCGCCTCTCGACACGATTGGTCCCGAGCTCCTCGACTGGGTCAACCTGTTCGATTCCTTCGATGGTGACCAGTACGAAGACGCGCTGAAGTATCAGCGGTCGGCCGTCGCCATCGCCGAGGATGTGCTTGCTCGCTGGGACGTCGTGGTCTGCCCCGCGACACGGATGCCGTCAGGCCCGCTCGACACCGAAGAGGACAGATGGCTGCGTGTGGGCAACCTGGCGATTTGGGCCCTGACGGGGCAGCCGTCGTTGACCGTGCCCTGGGGAGCTGCGGCGAACGGAATGCCGCTCGGGTTGCTGATCAACGGCCGTCGGGGTACCGACTCCGTGGTCCTGGCCGTCGGGCAACTTGTCGAGCGACTCCGCTGACCACCCCTCCGGATCTGGGTACCGCTGTTTCTCACCGGTGAGAACTTGCGGCACCCAGATGTTCAGTGATGGCGGCTCGGTCCACAGTCCCTAATCCCCGATTGGCCGGATGGGTGTGGCGGTATCGTTGACATCCATGAGTGACATTCCTCAGATCGATGTGGCTATGGCGTGGGCGCTGCTGGGCGAGAACCCGGAGGCGACCCTCATCGATGTTCGAACAAAGGCCGAGTGGGGTTTTGTCGGAACCCCCGATCTGTCATCGATCGGCAAGCAGGCCCGTCTCGTCGAGTGGATCGACTATCCAGCGGGTGCTCGAAACGCCTCGTTTGTCGCCCAGGCATCGGAGGGACTCGACCCCAAGGCACCGGTGTTGTTGTTGTGTCGCAGCGGGGTTCGGTCGAACGCCGCCGCTCGGGCGCTGGCCGAGTCGGGGTTCGGTCAGGCCATCAACGTCGCGAACGGTTTTGAGGGCGATCTCGACAGCCAGGGACATCGCCATGGCGGCTGGAAAGACGAGCTGCCCTGGAGACAGCAATGAACGAACCTTCCTGGCGCCCAGACACGTTGGCCGTCAGGGGTGGCGTCGAGCGATCGCAGTTCGACGAGACAGCCGAGGCCATCTATGCGACCTCGGGGTTTGTCTACTCGTCGGCCGCCGAGGCCGAGGCAGCCTTCTCCGGAGACATCGACCGCTTCGTGTACGGACGGTATGGCAATCCGACGGTCGCGATGTTCGAAGAGCGCCTCCGCCTGATCGAGGGTGCCGAAGCCTGCTTGGCCACCGCCAGCGGCATGGCGGCCGTGTGGGCCGCTCTGGCATGTCAGCTATCGGCGGGTGACCGGGTGGTCGCCTCCCGTGCGCTGTTTGGTTCGTGCACGGTCGTCATCAACGAAATCCTTCCCCGCTTCGGCATCGAGACCGAGGTGGTCGACGGAACCTCGCTCGACGAGTGGCGCAATGCTCTGGCTCGTGGAGCGAACGCGGTCTTCCTCGAGACACCCTCGAACCCTGGTCTGGAGATCATCGACATCGGAGCGGTCTGTGAGTTGGCGCACGAAGCGGGTGCAACCGTCGTGGTCGACAACATCTTCGCCTCGCCGGTGCTGCAGAGTCCTCTGGCAATGGGCGCCGATGTCATCGTCTACTCGGCCACCAAACACATCGACGGACAGGGCCGCACCCTCGGTGGCGCCATTCTCGGCACTCGCGAATTCATCGAGGACAAGGTGATGCCGTTCACGCGACACACAGGTCCTAGCCTCAGCCCGTTCAACGCGTGGGTGTTCGTGAAGGGTCTAGAGACAATGCGTTTGCGCGTCGAACACTCGGCAACATCGGCGCTGAAAGTCGCGGAGGCGCTCGAGGGCCATGAGAGGCTCGTTTCGGTTTGTTTCCCGGGATTGCCCTCACACCCGCAGCACGGGCTGGCCATGCGTCAGATGTCTGCCGGTGGCACCGTGCTGACGCTGACTGTCGAGGGCGGAAAGGACGATGCCTTCCGAATGCTCGACTCGCTCGAGCTCGTCGACATCAGCAACAACCTCGGCGACTCCAAGAGCCTCATCACCCACCCGGCCACAACCACACACCGTCGGGTGAAGCCTGAGATGCGGGCACAGCTCGGCATCACAGACGGGATGGCGCGTCTGTCGATCGGCCTGGAAGATCCAGCCGACATCATCGAGGACCTGGAGCAGGCGTTGAGAGGCTGACGCTCCCACCCGATGTGATGAAGCGGCGATGGTGGTCGCACGACCAGATGAGATTCGGCAGACCGCCGGATTGCCGCGGCTCGGGTACCTCACGTGTCATGCGTGCGGAGTGCTGTCGTTGCAGGTCGCTCGCACAGTCTTCGCGTGCCCTGTTCTGCGTGTGGTTGATTCGGCACGATCGGCGCGCAACGAGCGGCTGGCTGGGCCACCGTGTCGGTCTCGGCCAGAGCGTCGGAGTCTGCGCCGATGGCGGTTGTCCGAACTCAGCACTACGACAGCTCGCCATCGACGAACGCGAGCGCCGCGACCCTGTGCCTCGACGGTCCGAAGCAAGTTGTCGGGCTGCCGGTTTGTGCAACGCCCACAAGAGAGGGCATCGCCGCCCGGTCGGCGTTCGCGATGGCAGAAGGCGGCGAGCAATCTCAGGAATCTGCGGTCTCGGTGGCGGTGAGACGGCGTGTCCGCACACACCTCGCTCGACCTCGAGCCCCCGTAGTCCCTCGAGGTTTGCCCCGCCTAGGTCGTGTGGATCAGTCCATGAACGAACCATACGAAGGGGCAGGAAATCGTTGTTGGCGTGCCGAGCTGAGTCCAGCAGAACGCTCCGAACTGCCAGACGGTGACGGAACGAATCCGTTGCGCGAATGGTCTCGGGGCGCGCTACAGTTACCGTTCGCTTCGGCTGGTCCGAAGTGCCACGTCGGAGTGGCGGAATTGGCAGACGCGCTAGACTAAGGATCTAGTGACCTTCGGGTTGTGGGGGTTCAAGTCCCCCCTCCGACACGTACGGAACTCCACACCTCCGGATCCGGAGATGCGTGGAGTTTCGCCATTTTTCGGCTGTGGTCGTAGGTGATGGAGAGCTGTGTGGCCTCGTAGACGCGGCGCCGGTCTTCGGTGGTGGCCGATTGAAGGATCGCGACGATCCCGTGCATCCGTTCGACGAGTTCACCGATCTTGCTGGCGGTCATTCCTTCGCCGGTGGTCATCTTGCGCAGCCTGAGCTCGGCGGCTTTGCGCCGGTCCTTGTGCCGCTCGAGTATTCGGTCGTGCCTGGTCAGGCTGCGTTTTGGTATTCGTG